>NZ_JAHRFA010000001.1:0-17424 GCF_020883045.1 Microcoleus sp. CAWBG58
CCATTCTCCCCCTCTCCCCCCCTCTCCCCCTCTCTCCCTCCCCCCCTCCAGTCCACAGTCAATTAATGTACGCAAAATAGGATAAAACGATGAATTCGCAATTTAACCATTCTGCCAATCATTCCCAAATTGGAATTAAACCCGAACAATTGGATGAGATAATTTCAGCGATTCTGGCAGGAAAGTATTCTTGGGCTTGTTTTTTACTTTTGCGGTGCACGGGTTACAACCCTCTCGACTATATCCCCTACCGCACTTCTAACCGCTTGCTCAAGGAAAATACCCAAATGAGAAAATCGGAAACTCAGCCGCCGCTTAGCAAAATTGCGGATTTAGATTATGTGGAAGTCGTGAGGGAAAAACGAGCCGGAGTTCGAGGTGGTTGTGTAATTGAGGCTGTTAGCGAGTTGCACTCAGATACCGCAGGTTTTGTCGCCCAAGTCGGCGGCGAAGGTTCCAATATCTTGGCGCCGGCGGTTGATGTTCCAAATCAAGGATTTTTTGCAGGATTTAAGGCGCGCTGGTTTAATTTGGCGGGCAATTAATTTAGTCGATCGCCCGATCGCCCGATCGCTAGCCTTGAGTGTACCTGTTTTTTGGTGGAAGGAGCGGCGGGCGATCGGGTTTTTCAGTAGCCAACATCCGCGCTTCAGATAAATCTGCCAAAATGGCAACATTAGCCAAATTAATTACTTTATACTCAGAAACCAGATTTCAGCTATTGTGGACTTATAGTCTTTTTTAATCAAAAATAACCCATTATTTCCATGAGTGAGCCATGCCCGCCCTACTCAGATTGATGGAGTTGTCTACTTTTTTTGTTGGTGGTTCGAGTCAAAATTAATCTGCCAAAATGGCAACACAGGTCTGAATCACCAAGCTATATTAAATACAGAACAACCACAGGTTGCTGCGAGCGATCAACTCACAAACAAAAAGGATAAAAGCCATGATCATTTCTGACCTCAACTACTTGGAAACTGCTGAAACTTCTGTTGTTGGTGGATTCAACCGAGGCTATGACTTTAGCAAGATCTATTTCTCCGAGTATTTTTCCATCAAGAAGGATGTTCTGTCGAAGACCTATGTAAAAGGTAATTTGGCTACTGCTGAAGCTGATGCTTATGGTTCAGATACTTTGACCCAAACCTTCGCTACTGTCACTCCATACTCTTCTAATAGCGTCTCGATCGCTGCCACTAACTAATCCTTGGCAGTTGAATGCTTCGATAATGAAATTAACTGCAAAAATAGAGGGCGTCTTAGCTGATGATGTCCTCTATTCTCATGGCTATCCATCCCCGCAGTCAACTTTATTTGGTGAGTTAGAAAGTCAAAATTAATCTGCCAAAATGGCAACACAGGTCTGAATCACCCAGCTATATTAAATACAGAACAAGCGCAGGTTGCTGCGAGCAATTAACTCACAAACAAAAAGGACAAAAGCCATGATTATTTCTGACCTCAACTACTTGGAAACTGCTGAAACTTCTGTTGTTGGTGGATTCAACCGAGGCTATGACTTTAGCAAGATCTATTTCTCTGAGTATTTTTCCATCAAGAAAGATGTTGTGTCGAAGACCTATGTCGAGGGCAATCTTGCGACTGCTGAAGCTGATGCTTACGGCAAAGATAGTTTGACCCAAACTTTCGCTACAGTCTATCCGTGGTCTTCTAATAGCGTCTCGATCGCTGCTACTAACTAATCCTTGGCAGTTGAATGGATCGAGAATGAAATTAACCGCAAAAATAGAGGGCGTCTTAGCTGATACTGCCCTCTATTTTCATTGCTTTCTATTCCATGAATAATTTGATTTGGCAAGTTAGAAAGTCAAAATCAATCTGCCAAAATGGCAACACAGGTCTGAATCACTCAGCTATATTAAATACAGACAGGACAAGCACAGGTTGCTGCTGGCAATTAACTCACAAACAAAAAGGATAAAAGCCATGATCATTTCTGACCTGAACTACTTGGAAACTGCTGAATCTTCTGTTGTTGGTGGATTCAACTTGGGAAAAGATTATAGCAAGATCTATTTCTCTGAGTATTTTTCCATCAAGAAAGATGTTTTCTCGAAGACCTATGTCGAGGGCAATCTTGCGACTGCTGAAGCTGATGCTTACGGCAAAGATAGTTTGACCCAAACTTTCGCTACAGTCTATCCGTGGTCTTCTAATAGCGTTTCGATCGCTGCTACTAACTAATCCTTGGTTGTTGAATTGTCTGGCTATATCGACTTCATCCACTCAGTCCAAACAAAACAAAATTTAATAACCGAGTAGATTAAGTCGATATAGCAATTCTTGAAAACAGCCAGAAATCAACCGATCTAGACAGAGTTTGTTAGTCTCTTTTTCAAATGACTATTTAAAGTCATTTGAAATTAATTTAGTTTGCTGAAAACTTCTGGTGAGATACCCATGAAAAATTCATTAATCATCTCAGACTTAAGTTATTTAGAACCGATTGACGAAAGTAGCATTGTAGTAGGTGGTCGCAAAGTTTCCGCTAGTACATACGGCACAACAGAAGCAGGGCCTGGATATGCCATCGCTGTTGTAGGTGCATTTGCCACTGGTGATGATACTTATACAAATACTGGAGCCAACACAACGGTTCAAGACTTTGGTAGTCTTCAGTTTAGTAGAGCCAAGGCAACAGGCACAGCCTATGGAACAAATGGAGACCAAACTGCTTCATCTACATTTCGCAGCACTTCTATTTCGTTTTTTGGGCGTTAATTTTTTTGGCGTTAATAGTCTCATCCAATCAGAAGGCGATCGATACTGAGAATTTGATGTTGTACAAGATACTTTTCAACAGTTGACAGTTGACAGTTGACAGTTGACCATGGGAGAGCGACCTCTACCTAGAAGGAAGATGATTGGAGTAATGAATAGTCTGATTTTAATTTCTCCCTCAAAGCCAGAGGCTTTCAAGCAATTCTTTATGGTCATAAATCCTCTCATGATGCTTGGGGAGGCTCTAGTCTTAACCGACAAGTATCGAAATATTTTGCTAAGGATAAAATGATATGCAGATTGAGAAAATTGATGATTTTGAAACATTTAAGAAAATCCGAGAAAATTGGGATTATGTATACGCTGCCGATTGTCAAGCTCAGTTTTTCTTATCCTGGATTTGGTTGTCTGGATGGTTGGAGGTGGTGCATGAGCCGTGGTTCATATTAGCTGCAAAACCAGATACCGATGATCCATCTGATTCATCCTATGTTGCCTTTTTTCCTCTGAAAATTTTATTAACACACCAGGATGGAGGCGGCTTTGAAACAGAAATTTGCATGGCAGGAAATAGTATGGCAGATTACACAGGACTTATTTGCCTGCCTGGTTATGAAGAAGAGGCAGTTCCTGCTTTTGCTGCTTACATCCAGCAACAGTTAGCATGGTCTACTTTCAATGTAAAAAGTATTCTAGAAACGGATACGCGGATGTCTCTCTTCTTGAGTAGTTTCTCAGAAGATAGTTTCGATCTCAGTCAACTGTGCGTTAAAAGTGTGAAGGAAGAAGATCCAGATCTTTATCTTTCCCCTTATGTTTCATTACCAGATGACTGGGATGAATATCTGCAAAATTATGTCGGTACGAATACCCGCCAAAAAATCAGACGCTTTTTAAGGCAGGTTGAAAGTTCTGACGAGCTTTCTATCACCTACGCTAACTCAGAGAATTTGGATTCTCATATTGAGATACTACTCAACTTATGGGAGGCAAGATGGAAAAAGCAAAAAGGGGATACCTTTGAGTCGGTCATGGCTTACAATCGCCTGATTTTACATCATTGTTTTGAACATAACTGTCTGTATCTTTCGGTTCTGTGGAAGGGAGATAGACCTTTAGGGGCGATCGCCAATTTTATGGATTTTCCGCAAAAATCCATGCTATTTGCGATTGCGGGTCGCGATCAAACCTTTAAAAATCCTCCACCTGGACTGATCCTCCATGCTGATGCGATCCGATACGCGATTCAAAATGGCTTTAAAGTGTACGACTTCTTAATGGGGAATGAGGAATACAAGTATTCTTTTGGAGCTAAAGATCGCCAGATTCAACATATCGTAGCCCAGTACAAGCATAACAGACAACAGGATGTTGAAAATATTATTCCTTTAGCGCTTCAGCTAGCTATTCGGGATCATCGCTCGAACCGACTCACCAAAGCTGAACAGGGATACTGTCAGATTCTGAAAGCTCAGTCAAATCACCCAGAGGCACTTTACGGACTGGGGGTGTTGATGAGGCAAAAAGGCGAGTATCAAACTGCCGAAAATCTCTTCAAAGATTTACTGAAAATTCAACCCAATTCTATCAAGGCTTTATTTAGTTTGGGGAATTTATATCAAATTCAGGATAGGTTGCCCGAGGCGATAGAAGCGTATCATCAACTCCTAGTTTTGCAGCCTGATGCGATCGCTGCATACAATAACCTTGGCTATGCTCTACAGCAGCAAGGCAAATGGGAAGATGCGATCGCCTGCTATCAAAAAGCGCTTGAACTACAGCCTAATTGCGTTGAAGCTGAGGTGAGCTTAGCCAATGCACTTCATGCTCAAGGAAAGCTTTCCCCAGAGAAACAAGCTCATTACGCGGCACTGAACAATGATTTCGGCTCCAAATGCAAACAAGTGGGTGATTTGAAAACTGCGATCGCCTACTACCGACAGTCTATCTCTATGAAACCAGATTTCGCAGAGGCTCACTATAATTTGGCTCTGGTGCTGCAACAACAAGGTCAAGATAAAACAGTAATTACTTCGGAACAAAAAACTCCCATACCTGCTTAGTAGTTTAGTTTGAAAATAAGGAGCATTATGTGGCTATCTGATTTGTCCTATCTCGAAAATGTTTCAGAAAATGACTTAATTTTAGGTGGTGCTTTATTGGCGTTGGATGCTTTTGCATCAGTGGATAGTGGAAACACTTTGACGGCTACAGACGTTATTTTTGGCAACCACGGTAAAGTTACGAAAGCAAGGGGTACAGGAACAGCTATAGCGAGCGGTACTAATCCTCTAGCTGGTGTTGATGTTTACTACGCAGGCTTTGATAAAGTGAAAGTAAAATTTCATTCTGGAACAGGAGCAAACTATGCTTTTGAGACTGTTAGTGTAAAGGCGATGGACTTGCCACACTAACTTGCAAATCTGGTAGTCAGGACTTCAGCCTTTTTTAGTATCGAGTTGGGTGCAGGGCGATCGCATCGCGATCGCCCTGCACCCGCGTCCGCATCCATGGGAGTGCGATCGAGCCACAGCCTGCACCCACATCCCAAAGCAACTCAGACAATTCTGCCAAATTGGCAACACAGGTCTAATTAGTCCAGATATATTTAGGTCATTGACACTCCTCGACCTAAAGGTGCGAGGATTCTTAAGACTTTTCAGTCTTAATATCCCTATTTATAGGGTTCCCAGGCTGACTACATTTGCACAAAAGAGCACGCTTAAGTGCGTAGTCATATCTCCTTAAAAGTGTTTTGAGCGTAGACTTTCCCCCAGTCCGGGGGTAGGTTTTTACATCTTGTCTGATGCCTTTATTCTACCACATATTTGTCCGGGAAGATGTCTACCAAATACATGAGAATTCCTGACAGAGCACTTTTCGGGAAAAGCCGTCCTATAAGGACGGGGTTTTAAACCCCGATGTCCTAATAATATCGTTTCCGGTTGCATCGGTATTGTTTAAACACTCAACTGTCAACTGTCAACTGTCAACTGTCAACTGTCAACTGTCAACTGTTGTTTCCCCTCCAACTTTCGGGATAGATCGAGATTCATTTATTAAAAACATTTCAGTCTTTAGTCAGAAGTCAAAAGCAATTGCTTCGCACTCTTCAAAATCATACATTTTCATTGGAAATTGGCAGTATCGGTGTTCGCGCAAGTGCTTTTCGTCTTTATAGCTAAAAGGAGATAAATCGCGATGCCTTCCTTAGATTCATCTGATCCATTAAAAAATATTGTTGGAAACAACAATAGTTTAAACACCTTGAATTCGCAGGTGGCGAATAACTCTGGTACCGGCAGCACCAGCGCTTCCAGCAAGTCTAGTTCCTTTGTAAATAACAGCGGTGCGGGCAGTACCAGCACTGCGACAGCCACTTCCCCGATGGGAAACAGTACGAGTAGCGAGACTGCTTATGCTGCCGGGGCTACATCAAGCAGTGGCAGCGCGACAGCGAGTGCTTCTAATGTCGCGCCCCCAACTACGATCGCCACTGCTTCGGCCCCAGCAGCAACACCTGCGCCTGCGCCAACACCAACACCAACACCTGCGCCAACACCAACACCTGCGCCTGCGCCAACACCTGCGCCAACACCAACACCAACACCAACACCAACACCAACACCAACACCAACACCTGCGCCTGCGCCAACACCAACACCTGCGCCGTTAGGAGACAGCAGCGGTGCGAGCAGCACCAGTAGCGCGACAGCGACTTCTCCGACTGGGAGCAGCACCAGCACTCAGACAGCATGGGCTCCCGGTGGTACTTCTAGTAGCGCGATCGCCTCAGCTAGCAGTGGTTTAGAAACTCCGCCGGCTGCGATCGCCACTGCTTCTGCCCCAGCGCCAACTCCAGCGCCAACTCCAGCGCCAACTCCAGCGCCGACTCCAGCGCCAACTCCAGCGCCAACTCCAGCGCCAACTCCAGCGCCAACTCCAGCGGCGGCTGCTACAGACTCTGCACCGGCAATTAATATCACAGCGCCAACACCAACACCAACACCAGCGCCAATACCAACACCAATACGGCTAACACCTGCGAAAGCTCCAACACTAGCACCAGCGCCAACTCCAACACCGTCAAATAATAATGATGGTGCGCCGCTTGATTCGGTGACTGACGGAACTTCTAGCAATTCAAGTTCTTCTAATTTGCCTCCAGACAGTACGGGTGCTGGCGGTGACAGTACGATAATTGCTGAGCCAACAGATAACGGTAACAGCAATTTGTCGATCGCACTTCCCGATAACAGTACCAACAACAGCGCTGATACAACTCCAGCCCCAGAAAACAATCCTGAGGTAGTAGCGGAATTAACTGTCACCTATGACAACAACGGTGACGGATATTGGCAGGGAACCAGCGATATTGATGTGATTACTTGTGGTAGCGGATTCGATCGAATTATTGCAGGAGGTGGCGACGATTTTGTCAAAGGTAACAGAGGTAGCGATACGATCGAAGGAGGCGATGGAAACGACACTTTGCGGGGAGGAAGAGGTCAAGATTTGCTGATTGGCGGCAACGGCGACGATTTTCTGTGTGGCGACTTCGGCATCGATACATTGATTGGAGGTACCGGCGCTGATACCTTTGTATTTAGACCTGAAACAGCGAGTTCTATGGCTAATCTATTTTTAGCCGATATACTGGTTGATTTCAATGTCGCTGAAGGTGATAAAATCGGTCTGACAGGCGGACTTTCTGCCACAGATATTGCACTGGTGGCGTTTGATACTGACGGTAACGGTACCGCAGACGCAACTCTGGTCAAGTTTAGTTCCAATAATGGCGATCGAATTTTAGCCGTTGTTTTGGGAACAATAAACCCAGCAGGTGCAACAACTTTAACCAATGCTGATTTCATCACTTTTCCAAATCAAACCTTGTAGCTAGCCGTTAACGCGAACTCCCCCGCAGGAAGCCTCGGGGGCATGAGTTCAATCAACTTCTATAGCTTGAGAGAGAAAGATGAAAGACTTTTACCAGCCATTGATTGAATCAAGTGAAATTATCAAACTACTCAGAAAAGAACGGCAATTAAAGCAATTTTGTCAACAAGTTTTGCAGAAAAAAGTTATTGACAAAGCAGCCGAGGAACGGGGGTTAACTGTGACTCCCGAAGAAATTCAAGTGGCGGGCGACAAGCTGCGGCGGGAGAAGCGTCTGGAGAAAGCGTCGGATACGATTGCTTGGCTGGCGGAGCAGATGATTTCCGTAGAAGACTTAGAGGCCGGAATTTGCGATCGAATTCTCTGGCAAAAATTAGCCGAACACTTATTTGCCAAAGACGTAGAAAAGATTTTCATCCAAAGCAAATTGCAATTCGATCAAATAATTCTTTATCAACTAATTGTTGCCAACATACAACTTGCCCAAGAAATATTTTATGAAATTCAAGAAGGAGAAATCAGCTTTTTTGATGCTGCCCACCTGTACGACATTGACGAGAATCGCCGGAATTTATGTGGTTGCGAAGGCAAGGTTTATCGGTGGGCTTTAAAACCAGACATAGCCGTCGCCGTATTCAGCGCTAAACCCGGAGAAGTAATCCGTCCAATTGAAACAGAGCGAGGATATCACTTGTTCATGGTTGAAAAGTTTATCCCAGCCGAATTAACCCCTGAACGCTATCAAGAAATATTACACAATCTGTTTAACGAATGGCTGGCTAATGAGGTCAACTATTTATTGTACAATTGTAAAGTGTAGAGTGCGAACTCCGCACAGATAAGTCTAATATCGTTTCTCGCTTAGTACATGGACTTATATATATAGAGATTCTCAAAAAGATGAGGTACGTTGTTGGGCTTCAGCCCTATACGTCTAAGCGGTTATACAAGCTGCAAATTATACCTCATCTTTTTGAGAAAGGCTATAGCTGTTCTGCGTAATTTATATAATTATTTCCATTTAATGCTGCAATTTGGATTTAACTCTATTACAAAAATCGACAAAATGACGAAAAGTATTCAGTTGTTCTGGCTGCACTTGAATTCTTGTCAATAGCTGTTCCAAATAAAATGGCTTGAGTACATCTCCGGGTCGTTTCTTAGAATACGTAATATTTTTAGCTTCAAATAACGCTCTCAAATAAGCTCCGTGAAACTGAGCGTGAGTATTAAACTCTTGATAGCTGCCCATATTTTCAGGACAGTTAACTGAAACATCATAATATCTAGTATAATCTAATAAAGGTTTGTCTTGAGGATTTTTAGAATAAATCTTGCGATTGCCCAGCAGCCAACTTTCCAAGCATCGATTCTGAAATATCAGCACAAGTTCTGCATTGTTTAATTTCAATTTTTCCTGGCTCAAAAACTCATCAATTTCCGTTTGGAGTTCAGAAACAGTATTTTCCTCGGCATCCAGACACACTACAAAATAGCTATATTTTCCGTTTGAGTTGATTTCTGCGATCGCAGGCGGGATAAAATTATATAACGAAGGATATCCTTCCCCGCTAATCAAGTAATAATTTTTTTCGTTCACATCATCGCAATTGTCAACTCGCTGCAACTCCGGTAAAAGATGAGCCAGCCAAGCAGGATAAACTTTTCTCTCCGATTGCATCCCTTCGACTAAAAAATACAGATTCATCAAACTTTAATTCCCTCGCTGTATTCTTCTAGATTAATCAGTTGCATAAAAGCTTGATGCCTCGATTTTCCCAGGTTTAAATCTTTAGCATCTATTGCAGTTACAACCCCACCTTTGCGAGTGACTATTTTCCAGTTTTCCATCCCAATATTATTGATTATGTAAGGATGGTGGCTGGTAAGAATGAATTGTATATTTCTATTTTCTACAATCAAATCTGTCACCACATCGATACAGTTAATTCCCAAGCTGTTTTCAAATTCATCAATCAGGATTACCGTGCCTTCTGGCGACAAGTACAGTTCAGCAATATGAATGAGAGTCTTCAGCATTCCCGAAGAAATATTGTTTTGGAAAATCCAATCGTTAACACCCTTTTCTTTGATTTGAATTGGAAAGCTTGGAGATGATGGATTTTTATCATTCTCTACAGCTTCTATTCTCATATCTTCAACTTGAGGAAATACATCGACGAATGTTCGCTTAATCTTATTCAAAATTTCTGGGTAATAGCGAGCGACTAAAGCCATTTTAATAAATATTGGCAAGTTACTTGATTTAACACTATCTAATGAAGAATCACTTGTTGAAAACATTAACATTAAGCTTTGAGGTATACCTAAGACGGTATTGACTGAAATTAAACTTTGAGGTATACCGAAAAAAACATTAAAGGAATTTTTGAAATTAAAATTATCGCTGTAGATGATTTTATTTAACCCTTGTTGAACTGGGGAAATATCTTCTTCTTGATTGAAAATTTGAACAGCACTTTGAAAAGGTGATAATTTCGGAGTGGTGTTTCCTTTGAATTTTATTTCTGTCGAATTTCTTTCTATAATTATATCTCCATTCTTGAATAATTTTTCTTGAACAATTCTAAAATTATTAGATTCATCTTCGTCAGGCATTAGTACCGGATTTTTTCTTGTTTCAAATTCGCCTTTCCAGCGATATTCTACATCATTGATTGTGGAAAATGTAATATCCCACGCTAAACCGTTTAGCGAAAAACCATTTGCTATCTTTTGTAAATTCAAAATCCCTTTCAAAATTTGTGTTTTGCCGACACCAGATACACCAACTAATAAAGTCAAGTTGGAAAAATAGATTGGTTCAAAACGCCACTCTCGTAAATTATCCCAAAAAGCTACTTTCTTAATTCTCATTTTGCCCTCCCATTAATTATCTGCGTCCATCAGCGCTAATCAACATATAGCCTTTATCGATGAGGTATAACTGACGGCTTATATAACCACTTAAACCAAGAAGGGCTGAAGCCCAACAACATACCTTGTCTTTGTGATAACTGCTATACATCTGCGGTTAAAAACTGACATAATTTTGCCGCCACCAAGCGCGGACAAATTTAATTTCCTCAAACGTATAACGTTCTTGCAAATACTCATAAATTGCTCTCAATCTTTCATCTCCAATAACTTCAATTGCTTGGACAATTGCCTGTTGGCTTTCCGATTCTACCAACAAATTTATATCAACTTCCTTGCCCATATCCATCAATTCTACTAGATGTCCCGCAATGGTTGTCGGACTCATCCCCCGCGCATTGGCTATACCTTGAACTGTTAAACCTTGGCGGTACAATTCCCAGGTTTGCATCTGCGAATAAGATGGAACGTTAGCAAGAGTGGGAAGATTGGCGGCAGCAGATGCTGCACCTGTTGGCAATCCTTGTTCTTGGCAAAAAGCGTGAATTGCCTCTAAGAAAACTTTGCCGTACTTATCTCGCTTGTTGCTGCCGACGCCGTAAACTTCCTCAAATTCGGTGAGATTTTGCGGGCGTTTTTCTGCCATGTCTCGCAAGCTTCTATCAGCAAAAACTACGTAGGGCGGTACAAATTGTTCGTCGGCAATTTGTTTGCGGAGACTTCGTAATATCGAAAATAAACCTTCGACTTCTACAGCTAAAGAGCGAGTTCTTCCCTGTACTTCCCGCTGGGCTTCGATGGCGATTTCGACTGTGCGCTGGCGTTTCATGATTTCCCAACTTTTCTCGTTGAGTTTTAAAATGGGAAAGCCGTCTGTTTTTTCATCTAAAAAACCTTGGTTGATCAGCGAACGGCTCAATCTTTTCCAATCGTCTGGACTTCTATCTTTGCCGATGCCGTAGGTGGAAAGTTGGTTGTGCTGGTATTGCAATATTTTTTGACTTTTTGAACCTCGCAGCACGTCTATAATGTGATTCATCCCGAATTTCTCTTGACACCTGGCGATGCAGGAAAGAAATTTCATGGCTTCTAGCGTCCAGTCTTCTACGGGTTTTTTGTTGCAACAGTTGTCGCAGTTGCCGCAATCGCCGGGAAATGAATCGCCGAAATAACTTAATTGGACTGTGCGGCGGCAATTGGTGGATTCTGCATAGTTGATTACTCGCCTTAACTGTTGGCGGGCTATTCTTTGTTCTTGTTCGTCTGGTTTTTGTTCGATGATGTATTCAATGGTTTTGACATCGCCGAATCCGAAAAATAAGGTGCAGTGGGATGGTTCGTTGTCTCTGCCGGCGCGGCCTGATTCTTGATAGTATCCTTCTAGGTTTTTGGGTAAGTCGTGGTGAATTACAAACCGCACATCGGGTTTGTTGATTCCCATCCCGAAGGCGACTGTGGCTACCATTACTTGTACGTCGTCGCGGATGAACCGGGTTTGGTTGGTCGATCGATCGACATCGCTCATTCCGGCATGGTATGGTAAGGCTTGGATGCCGTTTTGCTGCAATTTGTAGGCAACTTCGTCAACTTTTTTGCGGCTGAGGCAGTAGATGATTCCTGAACCGCCTTTTTTTTGGATGATTTGCAAGACTTCGGCAAAACTGTGCTTGTGTTTTTGGCGGACTTCGTAGTATAGGTTGGGGCGGTTGAAGCTGGCGACGTGGATGTAGGGATTTCGCAGGTTTAGCTGCTGGATGATGTCTTGGCGGACGCGTTCGGTGGCGGTGGCGGTTAGTCCCATAATGGGGATGTCTGGATAGCGATCGCGCACTCGCTCCATTTGCCTGTATTCTGGTCGAAAGTCGTGCCCCCATTCCGAAACGCAGTGGGCTTCGTCGATCGCAAATGCCGAAATTCCTAACTTAGAAGCTACTATATCTAAAAACGGTAAAAATCTCTCGCCCAGCAACCGTTCGGGCGCAACGTACAGCAGTTTAATTTTACCTTCGAGAATTGCTGTTTCGCGCGATCGGGTTTCGATCGCGCTCAAAGTGCTGTTGAGAAAAGTAGCCCCAATCCCATTATCCTGCAAAGCTTCCACCTGGTCTTGCATCAGGGCAATCAGTGGCGAAACAACCACCGTCAATCCCGGTTTCAACAAAGCCGGTAATTGAAAACACAAAGATTTGCCACCGCCAGTCGGCATGACAATCATCATATCGCGTTGTTGTAAAGCAGCTTCGACAATTTCCCGCTGCCCGGGGCGGAAAGAGTCATAGCCAAAGAAATGTTTGAGGGATTGTTCGAGGGATGAGGGCGCGAGAGATGTTGGCGGATTCGACCCTGACATTTGCAGTAATTGGTTGTTGACTTCTACCTTATTCTAGGTCTTTTGAGCACAAATACAGTTACAATATTTGAGAATCTCAATTTAAGCAGATAAACCGATGCCGAAAGCAATTTGGAATGGTGCCGTTTTGGCCGAGAGCGATAAGTGCGAAATGGTAGATAATAACTATTATTTCCCGGCGGATGCCATCAACCGCGAGTATTTCAAAGATAGCAGCACTCACACTACTTGCGGTTGGAAAGGTGTTGCTAGTTACTACAGTGTTGAAGTCGCCGGACAAGTTAATAAGGATGCTGCTTGGTACTATCCTACTCCGAAAGATGCTGCTAAAAATATTGCAGGATATGTTGCTTTTTGGAAAGGAGTCAAGGTGGAGGCTTAAGGTTGTTGGTACGATTTGAACAAGTTGCTGAAGATAGAGAACATAACATTGTTTATTAGTGTCAACTTGAATTCCGAATGTACTCATCGACTTCTGTTTGCCGCCGAGGCCAGATCCCCCCTAACCCCCCTTAATAAGGGGGGGACAAGATTATTTTCCAAGTGGGTCTTTTCAAGGGAGCTTTAGGGAGATCGAGACTTGGATGCCAACCTGAAATACAAAGGTTTTAGGCAATTGTTGACACTAAAGGGAGGGGACAAGATTCTTCTCAAAGTCCCCCTTTTTAAGGGGGATTTAGGGGGATCTAGACTTGGATGCCAACCTGAAATACAAAGGTTTTAGGCAATTGTTGACACTAAAGGGAGGGGACAAGATTCTTCTCAAAGTCCCCCTTTTTAAGGGGGATTTAGGGGGATCTAGACTTGGATGTCAACCTGAAATACAAAGGTTTTAGGCAATTGTTGACACTAAAGGGAGGGGACAAGATTCTTCTCAAAGTCCCCCTTTTTAAGGGGGATTTAGGGGGTTATAGACTTGGATGCCAACCTGAAATACAAAGGTTTTTAGACAATTGTTGATAGTGATGAAGAATGTTGTGTCCCTCAACTTTTAATTTGATTCCCAAGCGGCTGCGGCTTCCCATCCCAAGCCGCGACGAACCACAATTGGTTCGCTTTCTGTTAAATCGAGAATGGTAGAAACTTGATATCCTGGATCGGAATCATCATCGACAATGATATCTACTAACTTTAAAAAACAGTCAAATAGTTCGGCTTTGCCAAAGCTTTCTGTTTTTGCAGCAGGTACTGGTGCAGCACCTTCATCATCAGTGGTAATGTGAGCAGATGTGGAAATAATCGGATTTCCCAAAGATTCTAGAAGTGTAAAACAAAGCGGGTGGTTGGGAACGCGAATTCCTGTGGTTTTGCGTTTTGGGTTCATTACCAATTTGGGCACTAACTTGGTAGCTGGTAGCAGAAATGTATAGGGCCCGGGGATTAACCGTTTGATGATTCTGTATGCTTCATCGGTGACGGCAGCATACTCGGTGATATTTGACAATGAGGAACACAAAAATGTTAAAGGCTTATCATTGGATAGTTGCTTGATCCGCCTGACTCGTTCTACGGCAGATTTGGAGTTGAGATCGCAGCCGATCGCGTAAACTGTATCTGTGGGATAAAGCATCACTGCCCCATCTTTGAGAGCTTTTGTAATCTTCTCGATCCGGTCTTTCTGGGGTGCAACTGGATGCAGTCCGTAAATAATTGCCATGTTAATATATTCCAGGCTAAGTGGGCGATCGACAAATGTGCTAAAACAATCAATGTTGAAAATTAATTGCTAATAATGAATAAAATAGCTTATTTTGACTGCCCAACCGGCATTGCTGGCGATATGTGCCTCGGAGCTCTTATACACGCGGGCGTTCCCTTAGAGTACCTAATCGAAAAACTCCATTTACTAGGCATTTCGACTGAATACCAATTGCGCGCCGAATTAGTTCACCGCAATACTCAACAAGCAACTAAATTTTATGTGGATTTAGCTGCCGATTTGCCTTTAAAATCAAACAATCTGGCTGCTGACTCCGCCCTCGATCCCTCGGAAACTGAATCGCCGACTTTCGATGCGCGCCACCACCACCATCACGGGGAAGAAGATTCTCACAGTCACGGTGAAGCAGATGCGGAAATTAGCCACACTCATCACCGCCACTTACCAGAAATTGAGCAGACGATCGTCGCTGCAAAATTGCCTCCGCGCGTGGAAGCGTGGAGTTTGGCTGTATTTGGCAAATTAGCAGATGCAGAGGCTGCCGTACACGGTATCCCCCCCAGTGAGGTTCACTTTCACGAGGTGGGGGCTGCGGATGCAATTATTGATATTGTCGGTACTTGTTTGGGCTTGGATTGGTTGGATATTCAGGAGTTTTACTTTTCGCCGATGCCGACTGGTGGGGGTACGGTGAAGGCTGCCCACGGTAGGTTAGCTGTGCCTACGCCTGCTGTGATGCGGTTGTGGGAAACGCACCGAGTGCCGGTTTATAGCAATGGGATCGATCGCGAGTTGTGTACTCCTACGGGTACTGCGATCGCCTGTACTCTCGCCTCTGCTTTTGGCCCGCCACCGCCGATGCAAGTTGAGTTAATTGGTTTGGGTGCAGGTTCGCGAAATCTGGCAATTCCTAATATTTTGCGCCTCTGGATTGGGGAGAAGGAAGGTTCGGCAGCGGATTTTGTAACGGATGTAACGGATGTAAGTTATAGGGTAGAATTTAGAGGGGAAAATTCAGAAAGTCATCAATTACCAATTACTAATTCCCAAGAAACAGTCTGTGTTTTGGAAACGCAAATTGATGATTTAAACCCGCAGGCGATCGGCTATGTTTTTGATGCTTTGTTTCTTGCCGGAGCTCTGGATGTTTTTACGACACCAATTGTGATGAAAAAGTCGCGGCTGGGGGTTTTGTTAAATGTGATTTGTCATCCCGAATTTCAGGATGCTTGCGAAGCTGTGATGTTTCGAGAGACTTCTACTCTGGGAATTAGGCGATCGACTCAACAGAGAACTATTTTGGATCGAGAAATTCAGAAGGTTCAAACAGAGTACGGCGAAGTGCAAATAAAAGTTGCTAAGTCTGGAGAAACGATTGTTAACGTGCAGCCGGAATACGAAGATTGTGCGGAAATTGCCCGATTGAAAAATGTTAGTTGGCGCGAAGTTCATCGGTTGGCGCTGCAACTTTGGTACGATCGTTAAACAGTTGACAGTTGACAGTTGACAGTTGACAGTGGGTGCATCTGGTTTTGACAAATATATCCGTAGGGGCTATAGCATCACCTCCGTGAATATGGGATTATAACTAATAACTTATATGCGGTGATGCTTCTTCAGGCTTCAAAAACTAGATCCACCCTTGACAGTTGATTTGAGTAGGTGCGAAATGCGTACCTTACATAAAAGTTTTTTATCAAGAAGAATGGGTTTAAAGTCTCCTCCTTCGAGGGGGAAATAAAACAAAATTATTCACTGTTTCAATCCTCGGACTTATAGGTAGAGGTCGCTCTTAAACTGTCAACTGTCAACTGTCAACTGTCAACTGTTGAAAGCTTTTTACAGCAGTCTGCGGGTTTGTAAAATTTGTTGTTGCAATTCCTCGAAAGCGGGCATTTTTGAGTTAGGATTTTTTTCAATGAGATCCTTTATTTGGTCGATTAGCTCGATCGCCAGCGGTACGCCAAGTTGCAATTGTTCCAAGACATCCCGCTGGGCAAAAACGGTTTCCGGTGTGCCTTCTAGAATCAGTTTTCCGCAATCCATCACAAACACCCAATCGGCCCAGCGGTAGATGAAATCGAGGTCGTGACTTGCTAAAAGTATGGTGGTTCCGGCTGCGTGAATTTGTTGCAGCAAACCGATCAGTTGTTTGGTGTGGCGCGGATCGAGATAGGCGGTAGGTTCGTCTAGCAGCAGCAGTTTGGGTTTGAGTACCATGATATCGGCGATGGAAACGCGCTTTTTTTGTCCTAAACTAAGGTTGTGGATTGGTTCGCGGGCGAGTTCGCTTAAGTTGAATTCCTCGATCGCTTTTTCTACCTGTTGAGCAATTTCCGATTCTGGCAATCCTAGATTGTACAATCCGTAGGAGATATCTTCTTCGACTGTGGAAGCAACTAGCTGATGTTCGGGATTTTGAAAGACGAGTCCGATTTGTTGGCGCAGTTTCATGAGAGATTTGCGATCGTAACGAAACGCTTCGCCTTCCCAGCTAATGATGCCCTGTTGCGGTTGGTACAAGCCGTTTGCTAGCAGAAACAAGGTGGTTTTGCCGCAGCCGTTTTGACCGATGAGTCCGCACCGCTTCCCCGCCGGGATTTTCAGGCTTAAATCACCAATTGCTACTCGCGAAGTGCAGGGATATGAGTAAAAAGTGCGATCGAATTCTAGAATTGATTGAGACATATATTGATAATTTGTAAAATAGGTTTGTAGTGAGGACTTTAGTCCTCGGAAAGAAGGACTGAAGTCCTCACTACGAACCTGTAAAATAGGTTTGTAGTGAGGACTTTAGTCCTCGGAAAGAAGGACTGAAGTCCTCACTACGAACCTGTAAAATAGGTTTGTAGTGAGGACTTTAGTCCTCGGAAAGAAGGACTGAAGTCCTCAC
>NZ_JAHRFA010000001.1:17524-84322 GCF_020883045.1 Microcoleus sp. CAWBG58
GTTTGTAGTGAGGACTTTAGTCCTCGGAAAGAAGGACTGAAGTCCTCACTACGAACCTGTAAAATAGGTTTGTAGTGAGGACTTTAGTCCTCGGAAAGAAGGACTGAAGTCCTCACTACGAACCTGTCAATTTATTAACACTTTTATCTCTTTCTATTAACTGCCAAAGTTGAATCTCATAACAAAGATGCTTTTCAAATAGTTGACTCGCCTCCAATCCTTCAACCACCAATTTCTTAAACCAGCGGCGAAATATCCAACGCAGAATTTTATGGATCGGCGGAACCGCGATCGAAATTAAATCCGCTACATAAATCATTGTGTTCAATCCATACCTGCGGAAACTATCGACATATAAATCAATTGTTGGTACAATATGAGCAGAAATATCCTCAGCTTTTACTAAATTAAAGCCCGCTTGCATTAATGCAGCTTCCAGTTCTTCCACTACATGACAGTTAGAAAACATTCCTTCTGTATAATCAGGATTAGAGCGCAACATATCCGCAAGCAGTACGTAGCCTCCAAGATTGAGCACCGCCGCCGCACCTTTGGCTATATCGACAGCAGACATATATTGGCTGCTTTCGCTAAAGAGGACTAAATCGTAGGATTTGGTGGCTTGGAAATCTTCAAATTTGGTGAGGTGGAAGATGGCGCGATCGCCTGTACACTTGAGAAAGCGCTGTTGTTGGAACGGATCGGGCGCGAGGCCTTCGACTCCAAAAGCGCGATCGAGCAAATAAGCCGCATTTCCCCCAATCCCGCATCCTACATCCAGGATAGTCTTAATGTCTTTCGGGATAAAATCTAACAACTTATCCGTATAAGCTTGCTGGGCGATTCGCAGCCGCGCCAGAGTTAATTCATCAGCGGGCACAGGTAAGGTTTCCCAATAGCCATAGTGAAGATAGGGAGATTCTGTCAAGCCCAAATAGTAATTAAGCGCTGCATTTTGGTAACGAGTTACGTTGGAAATTTTGATTGGTTTTGGCTGCGACATTGGGAAAATTTAGTAAGTTTTAGGATTTCGGGCAGAGTTGAAATTCTTCCCAGCGTTTGCATACTTGTTCATAGCACTCAACGGGCGAAACTGCCAAGTTTTGCAACAAATTGATATCGATCTGACCATTAGCAAGCAATATAAAAATAATTGCTTTTTCAGATTCATAGCTATCAATCACTTCCAGCAGATTGGCAACAGTGTCTTCCTCTAGTTCTAATTGTTGCAAATAACCAGTTGCGTGCGATCGGGAAATAAACTGCAAATCATGCTCTACATTATCCACGCTCCAATTGATCGAGCCATTAATGGGAGTATCTATTTGGCAAACAACGATACCTCTTCCTAAGTGCCAAAAGCCATTCCAAGCAGTATATCCGATGGACAAAATATTCTGGTGAATAAACAAGTTCTGCCAGTAGCCAAAACTGCCCTGCCAAACACTATCTTTGATTCGCATTTGTTTTAGTTTCCCGTGGCGCCGACGAAAAGCGGTTTTAACTCAAAATTGCGTTTTTGTCGATCGCCCAAGGGAAGCCAACAGCAGATTAACTGTAAAAATACTGAACTAACCATCATCCATACCTCGTAGATGAAAACACGATCGCAAACAAATCGGCGGGCATCCTGACTCAGAGATGCAACAATCTCATTACAGTTGCGGGACAGCGCCGGATTCGCACCGAACTTTCCCCCTTACGTCTGATGTGTGTTTGTCATCAGAGCCGATCGATATACTGGAATATTACCACTATTTTAGATATTTGACAAAAATAGGTCTTAAAAACTCAGCAGGCGGACTTCATACAGCGTTTGCTGTTTCACGTACAGATTGCAGAAAATGACCGATCTCCTGCATAACAGAAGACGATCGTAAAATCTCAATCTCTTCATCAGTCAATCGATCGATAATCTCTGAGCGATCCTGAATTATTTCCGATCGAGAAATCAATTGCTCTAAAGCTTTTCTAGGTTGATAAACTGCCATGTCAACTATACCTTTGGGAGGTATGTATCCTAGCAGCCGCGAAAGCAAAGAGACATCTTGAAAAAAGATAATTTCTATTTCAGGAACAGCCATGACTACTTTTACTGGTGTATTAGCTGCTACGCCTCCAACTATTTCCTCAATATCTTTGAGACGTTGTTGAACTAACTCTGGTTCTACTGAATCCGCATCAACCACAATCATAACAGGTACTTGCCGACGTACAACTAAAGAACGAGCCAGTGAATTGATAGCATATCCTCCACCAGCAGCAACAACTTCGACATCATTAAGTAATTTTTCTGGGATCGCAATTTTAAGTAATTGTGCATCGAAATTTCCTTCACAGACAATGTAAGTAATCATGGGATATCTCGCTCTCTAACGTCGTAATCAGGCAATCCGTGTTCTACACATACACGGTATTTCAAAGTCAACAGTTCGCAAATTGTTTCATTATCCAAGGCATATTTTATTTCTTTTCCACTCCATAATAAAATTGTTTGCGGTAGAGAAAAACATGAAAGATACCGAGCAGGTTCTGTGAATTCAGTTCGGCTGAATACTAATCCAACAGTGGCTGCGGGACGGCGTAAAAGTTGATTGCGAAGTTTGGCAATAGGAGCAATATCAACGTTTGTTTGATCTCGAAAGTCTTTGCTTTCAACCAAACAGGAAAGTCCAGATGAATAGACGACACCATCAATTTGTTCGACTTTTTCCCCAAAGAGTTCCACGCTATAAGGCCATTTTACCTCTGCGCCATCAAGTTGAAATGCTCGTAAAACGAGGTACTCAAAGGCTTTGCCCGCGTCCCATCCTGGGGTGCTACGATTCTCGATGTTGTCCCATAGCGTTCGCAATCCATCCCATTGTAGCGACTGAATCATCCTTTCGTAATCTTTTGCCACAACCAATTTTCATACTCCAACAACTACACGCTTCTAGGTAAGCGATCGGCTTAAGTTTATCATAAAACTAGATTATAATTGATTGCTGGCACCAGTCACAAATCGCCTCAAATGCAGAATATATTGGTTTTACACGATCGGGTGAAATCCAATTTTTATGCTGGCGGTAACTCGTCATAGAGTTCTGGTTCAACATCTGGCACTTTAGCTAAAACTGCATCGTACTTCTGGCGAATTCCTCGCTTGGCTAAATCTTCTAAATAGCTTTCAGTCATTAGCGCTGACAGCTTTTCTGCAACTGCTGTCGCTATAAATTGATCGATAGAAATTCCATCTTTCAAGGCTAACGCTTGCAAATCTTTGTACAATGACTCAGGAAGTTGAACATTCAAATTACTCATAGCAAGGCTCCAATAGCTCTTAAAAACTCAGCAGGTGCGATCGCTCTTATTCCAAACCGCTCAATACCAACAAAGTCACGGATGTTGTACGTTACTACACTATCACATTTGGCTGTGGGCATAGCCCGATCGCCAATCCCTCCCCCTTTCATAATCTTTTCATTATTTCTACTTTTATGCTAAATTAAAACAATGAAAGAATTATAAAAAACCACAATGAGTAATACCGATCGCCCCAGTGTCTCGTTAGCGCAGCCCTCGCAGAGGATCGCCTGGAAACCCTATCAAATTGGTATATTCGGGCTATTGCTGGGAATTTGGCTCAGCGGGTGCAACACTCAGACGACAGCGGAGCCTCAAACCAAGCAAAATGGAGATTCTAGCTCAACTGCCGGTGATTTGACCCGAAAAGACCAAAAAGTCATTCTTACCACCTTTACGGTGCTGGCAGACATGGCACAGAATGTCGCTGGTGACAAGCTAACTGTTCAATCCATCACAAAGCCTGGGGCGGAAATTCACGGCTATGAAGTCACTCCTAGCGACTTAAAACGAGGGCAAGGTGCTAGTCTAATTTTGGATAACGGATTGAATTTAGAACGCTGGGCAAGTCGTTTTTATAATAGTTTTCCCAAGGTTCCGCGCATTACCTTAACTGAAGGAATTAAACCGATTAATATTGCCGAAGACTCCTACAAAGGTAAACCAAATCCTCATGCTTGGATGTCCCCTAAAAATGCTTTAATTTACGTTAGAAATATTCGCATAGCTTTGTCAAATATCGATCCAGCTAATGCTGCAACCTATGAAGCGAATTCGACAAAATACAGTGACGAAATTCAGGCAATAGATGAAAAGCTCAAACAAGCTATCTCAGCGATTCCGCCAGACAAACGCTACATAGTAAGTTGTGAAGGCGCATTTTCTTACATTGCGCGCGACTACGGCTTGAAAGAAGTTTATATTTGGCCTGTAAATGCCGAACAGCAATCTACACCGAAACAAGTTGAACGGGTGATTAATACAGTCAAAGCAAACAAAATCCCCGCCGTATTTTGCGAGAGTACCGTCAGCAACGAAGCACAGCTTCAGGTAGCAAAGGAAACCGGGGCAAAATTTGCCGGGGTGTTTTATGTCGATTCCCTCTCTCCATCGGAAGGCCCTGCATCAACCTACCTTAAGATGCTTGAATACAACGTCAATACTTTGATAAAAGGACTACAGGGTAATGGGGGATAGGGCATTGGGCATTGGTAATTTGGTAATTTGGAGAAATTGGTATGGATAGAATCAGTATTGACATTGAAAATGTCACGGTTGCGTATCATGGTAAAGTAGCATTGCACAGAGCCTCTCTGCAACTTAAAGCGGGGACAATTTGCGGTTTGGTGGGGATGAATGGTGCGGGAAAATCAACCCTGTTTAAGGCAATTATGGGGTTTGTGAAGCCAAACACCGGACGAATTTTAATTAATGGCTTGCCGATCCGTCAAGTGCAAAAAAGCAATTTGGTTGCCTATGTGCCTCAGTCGGAAGAGGTAGATTGGAATTTCCCGGTGAACGTTTATGATGTGGTGATGATGGGGCGCTACGGCTACATGAATCTGTTGCGAATTCCAGGATCCACCGACAAACAAGCGGTGCGAGAAAGCTTGGAAAGGGTGGAAATGTGGCCAATGCGCGATCGCCAAATCGGAGAGTTATCCGGGGGACAAAAGAAACGCACCTTTTTTGCGCGGGCTTTGGCGCAACAAGCAACGGTTTTACTGCTAGATGAACCCTTCGCCGGAGTTGATATCAAAACCGAGAAAATGATGATTGATTTGCTGATGGAATTGCGTCAAACAGGCCATACAATTCTCGTGTCAACTCACGATTTAGAATCCATTACTACATTTTGCGACCAAGTAGTATTAATTAATCGCAGTATTCTCGCCTACGGCAACACCTCAGAAGTGTTTACAGAAGAAAATCTTTCCCGCACCTTTGGCGGTGCGATCGGTGATTTTTCGTCTGCAAAAAGTCGGTTAACTCAAGTGAATCGGGAGAAGCAATAATGGACTTAATTCAGTGGTTTGCCACACCGTTGCAGCATGAATTTATGGTGAAGGCAATTTTAGTCAGCGCCTTAGTAGGGATTGTTTGTTCGGCGCTTTCGTGCTATATGACTTTGAAGGGATGGGCTTTGATGGGCGATGCGGTTTCCCATGCGGTGATGCCGGGGGTTGTGATTGCTTATGTGCTGAATATTCCTTTGGCGGTGGGGGCGTTTTTGTTTGGCGTGGGCTCCGTAATTGCGATCGGCTTTATCAAAGCAAAAACTCGCGTTAAAGAAGATACAGTGATTGGTTTAGTGTTTACCGGATTTTTTGCCTTTGGTTTGGTGTTAATTTCTAAAGTCAGAAGTTCGATCGACTTAACGCATATCTTATTTGGCAATGTCTTAGGTATTTCCGATTCGGATATTGTTCAAACTGTGATTATTAGTGCCATCACCCTAGTGACTCTGGCAATTTTACGCAAAGATTTAATCCTGTTTTGTTTTGACTCAACTCACGCGCGATCGATCGGTTTAAACATCACTTTCCTTTATTACGTGTTGCTGTCTTTGCTATCCCTGACAGCAGTTGCGGGACTTCAGACAGTCGGCATTATTTTAGTAGTAGCAATGTTGGTAACTCCGGGGGCAACCGCCTATTTGTTGAGCGATAATTTTGACCATATGATGCTAATTGCGATGACTTCGGGAGTATTTTCTAGCGTAATGGGAACTTATATCAGCTATCACATTGATGGTTCGACAGGCGGATGTATTGTGGTGCTGCAAACGCTGCTGTTTGTGTTGGCGATGGTTTTTGCCCCCAAATATGGTTTGTTGGTGAGATCTAGGGACTCGCAAACTATTAACGAATAAACAATATTCCTGTTATTTTGTCGTTGGGTGGGGGCAGGTTTATGAAATTGTCTGTTTGAGGCGATTATTGTGGGTGAATAAACAATATTGCTGTTATTTTGTGGTTGGGTGGGGGCAGGTTTATGAGATTGTCTGTTTGAGGCGATTATTGTTGGTGAACCTGCCCCTACAGGAATTATATTATAATCGATTCAGCGCAGATGAGATTATTTAATAATCTCGATTTCCTTTGGGATAGCTTTGCACGCGCGCACTTTTCGCCTATTCACTAAACTCAATATTTTCATACAAATCTGCCACGGAAATTTCTACAGAAATAGAGCTTAACATCAGCCGATCGCCCGCACAGCTATATTCCGAAAAAATCCATTTATTCGCTTCAGTTTTGGAATATTGTTCTACCTGTACGCGATATTGGTCGATTAATAGATACTCCTGAAAACTCGGAATACTGCGATAAGCTGCAAACTTGTCATCGCGATCGTAAGCTCTAGTACCCTTAGATAGCACCTCAGCAATCAGTAGAGGATTGGTAATTGTATCGGTACGTCCCGATTGAAGTTCGATCGGTTTTGCAACCACCATCACATCTGGATAAGTATACTTATTAAACTCAGGAATCCAAAGCCGCTGATCCGAATTAAAAGTCCGATATGGTTTCCCTTTTAACGTTAGTTTCAGCGCTCCAATTAAATTAGCGCTAATTTCATTGTGATCCGGTGTACCGCCAGTCATCAGAACAATCTCCCCATTGATAAATTCATGCCGATCCAGAGAATTAACTTCAGCTTCTAGATATTCTTCGGCCGTGTAGGTTTTGGTTTCAACTTGCGCGATCATATACAAGGCTCTCCTTTAATCTACTTATTTTAGTATATCTTAAAAATCGCTTAAAAACAGGCCGGGGCGGGTTTATGAGATTGTCGGTTTTTGGCCAATATTGTTGGTGAACCCGCCCCTACAGTCCGAATAAATTTACCGCAACAGGGAAAAGTTATAGCCAGTTTTTCCTACTGCTTTAATTTGCACTAAAATTGGCGAACCCGCCCGATCGCCACTTGGCAAAAACTTCACATCCTCGCTAGCTCCCGGTGCCGAGAAATTCGGGCTTTTGAGTGCTTGCTGCAATCCTTCCCGCGTATTACTTTGCTGCAAGCCAGCGATGATAGCTTGAGCCGCATCATAACTCGTTGCGGTGCGCCAATTTACTACTCCTCCCCAGCGCTGACTGGCATTTTTTGGGAAAGTGCTGCCGGGATTCGTTTCAGGATGCCAGGGAACAGGCAAAACAAGCCCGTCAACGCTCTTTTGTCCATCTTTTAGCGTTTGAAAGGTGTAAAGAGTTGAACTGCTGTAGAGCGCTAATTTGCCTTGATTGGCACGGGCTAGATCGATCGCGCGATCGAGGCGTTCGATGTAGGGTGCTAGCATCAATCCTTCTGCTCCTTTGCTAACAGCATCGGCAATGGCATTGTTGGGATTAAATGTCGGCGCTGACAAGTCGCAGACAATAGGAACTAATCTGCCGGCTGATGCTGAAAGAGATGCAATAAATTCATCCTTAAATGAAGCGCTGCCAGCAGCTTGAGAGTCATAGCAGAAGGCAATATTGGCTTTGCCTGCTTGTTTGACGATATACTCTGCTAAAGGAGCAGTCGTCGAGCCACTATTTAGGACAGTCCGAAAAATATAGCTGCCAAAACCTGACAAATTATTTGCACTGCTGGTAGGCGTAATCATCACCAGTTTCTTTTCCTGATAAATTGGAGCGGCTGCTAAAGACGCAGTGCTGTCATTGTGTCCGATTACTGCTAGAATTTTCTGGTCATTTGCTAATGCTGCTGCAACTTCTTTGGCGACTTCTGGAAGGTTGTTGTCATTGACAATTTCAACTTGCAAACCGGCACTATTAATTCCTCCCCTAGTGTTGATTTCATCTTGAGCTTGGGCGACACCTCGGAGAATTTCTTGGGCGATGTTGGGGTTGCTGCCGCTGGGCACGCTGACGGCAATTTTCAAAGAAGTGCGATCGCTTACTCTCGCATTATTCAAATAGATTACCGTTTCCGGATCGTTGCGATTTTGTTGCAGCGAAGCCTGAAATCTTTGCACGGCTTCTTTGTAATCTCCTTTGGCAAAAGCTGTAACGCCTGCTTGTTTTTCAGGTGTTGTTTGCGATGTCACCAATATCTGATTTCCTAAACTGATGCGAGTTGCGATCGCCCCCGATGGACTCGCACCCGGTGTGGATGGAGATCCAGGTGTAGGTGTAGATGTATCTGAACTTTTGGATGCGAATAAACCGGGAAGGAATTTGAATACACCAAACCCAATTAAGCCGAGGGCAATAATAAAAACAATGGGCGGCGGGCTTTTCCTTTTATCTTGGGACATAATCTTTTCTCCTTATATAATTTCTACAGAAAAGTTGTTAACTACAATCAGTATTCAAAAGATTTTGGTCAAAGTCAATTCATTAAATTCACTAATTAAACTCATAAAAGTCATATTTGTATTCTTAGGGCGGGCAAGATGCCCACCCCACAGGGGTTTCAGGAATTTTCGGCGTGCATTTTCAGGTAATGCTAGGATCGTAGAATAAGTAAGTGCGATCGGCTTTGGTAAATTCATGTGTTTGTGTGCAAATGTAAGTGTCATGATTTTGTGCTTCTAATTTTCCGAACAGTAAAGTTTTATGATTTAGGTAGTGATACCCAATTACAGATAGACTCGGGTTTGAGAGGGCAAGTTTTGGGGGCGATCGGATTTCCGCCGAGACCGATCCCAGTTAGCTTAGTCAAAGATTGCAACGGTTTGATGTCACTAATTTTATTGTTTTCGAGACCTAGGCTAGATAGTTTAGTCAAAAATTGCAACGGTTTGATGTCACTGATTTTATTGTTGCCGAGTCCGATCGAAGTCAGGTTAGTCAAAGATTGCAACGGTTTGATGTCACTAATTTTATTGTTGCTGAGATGGATCCCAATCAGGTTAGTCAAGGATTTTAGCGGTTTGATATCGATGATTTGATTGCTGTAGAGTTCGATAAAAGTCACGCTAGTCAAAGATTGTAACGGTTGGATGTTTCTGATTTGATTGTCGCTGAGGCTGAGATAATCCAGTTCAATCAAGGATTGTAAGGGTTTGATGTCACTGATTTGATTGTTGGAGAGAGTGAGAAAAAACAGCTTAGTCAACGACTGTAACGGTTTAATGTCATTAATTTGATTGTTGGAGAGGGAGAGCGAAGTCAGTTGAGTCAAAAATTGCAAAGATTTGATGTCGCTGATTGTATTTCTGCTAAGACCTAGTTCAGTTAGTTTAGTCAAAGATTGCAATGGTTTGATGTCGCTGATGTCATTGTTATCGAGGTCGAGTTGTGTGAGACTTGAAAGTTTCCGATCGGCAGCATCGCATAACCGTACTGCTTGATATATAAGAAAGAGGGCTGAAGCCCAACAACATACGTTGATGTGCAAGTTATAATAAAGTCATATAAATTGGAGGTTGAAATGGTAACGCTGCAATTAAGACAAATCAGTGTGCCGCCAGGACATAGACTGCTGTTGAATGATGTCAACTGGCAGGAATTTGAAGCAATTCTAGAGGAGTTGGGAGAACACCGCGGCTCTAGAATAGCTTACAGTCAAGGAACTTTGGAGATTAGGATGCCACTACCAGAACATGAATTTAATAAAGAAATTATTGGCGATATGGTCAAAATATTGCTCGAAGAACTTGAAATCGATCGAGAATGTTTTGGCTCGACGACTTTCAAACGCAAAAGTATGTTACAAGGAATTGAACCTGATAACTGTTTTTACATCCAAAATTACGCTTTAATGATTGGCAAAAAGCGCATCGACTTAACTGTCGATCCGCCGCCGGATTTAGCGATTGAAGTCGATCTCACTTCCAAGACTCAACTGGATGCTTACGAGGCGCTGGGAGTCCCGGAAATCTGGCGCTATGAAAATAAAAGGCTTCAGATTAATGTGCTTGAAGATGGGAAATATGTTGAATCGGAATTGAGTCGGATATTTCCCAATCTGCCAATTATTGAAGCGGTTTCTCAATATTGCGAACAAAGTCAAACGGCGGGGACGAGTCAAACTCTCCGATTGTTTCGCAAATGGGTGAAAGACCAAATACAAAATTGAGGTGAAGTTCCTATCAGAAAAACTTGCACTCATGCCGAGATTATCTTGAAATTATACCAATTATCTAAAATTGTACAACACTCTTCGACCCCCCCTAGCCCCCCCATGAATCAGGGGGGGGACAAGAATACTGTTATTTCGTTAAAAATTGGTATGGGACGCACTTGCTGTCAGAAATTTAGTTGGTTTTCGATCGCAAATACCGAATTTTCTAACAGCAAACGCCCTAATCTCGTTGTACTGTTAATTTCGCTGTTGCGTAATTGAGAGAGAATAAGGGTGTTGACCTTGCGATCGATCGCCCACGAAAATCACATAAGTCCCCTTGTCTCCATAACCGGAAAATTCTACAATCCCCGCAGCAGCATTCGCCGGTAGGACGCAGAAACGACCCCTCGGCCCCTGAATCATCAAACTGGGAGCTCCCGCAGTTTGTACTGCAATCCGCCAGTAAGGCAAATCCTGCGTTACTTCGATGACTTGGTTCGGGCCTTGGGCCACGAAACCGCAGTCGCCACTATTGTTCGGGCCGCCGGAAACTCCCGAAACTCTCAGCGGTTCGGGAAATCCTGGAGCAATTTGCAACGGTTGGCTCCGAATAGCTCCGGCAGCAGTTAAAATCATTCCTAGGGCTAGGATTGCGATCGAGCCAAAGCGCAGTCTGGGGCGATCGCACGGATAGCATATCTTCATTTTTATCCTTGTTGATCCGAACACAATGGCGGAAGGTTCTACTTATTTGACGGTAGAGGATAATTAACGGTTCCGAACAGGGTAATGTGACTCTTATTAATGTGACCGTCCTAAAACGATGTACAGCTAAACTAACTCCCAAACTTTTTTATGAATCCTCAAAATAACTTCAATTGGCAGCAAGCGATCGGAGAACTCAAAGCTAAACTAGAACGATCGCCTCTTGTCCAACAAAATCCAGACAGCTATCAAGCGATCGGAACCTTCTACAATCAATTTCTGGACAAGTTTCAAAAACTCCCCAAACCGGGACAGGTGGCAGTCTTTGCCGTCGGAGCGATCGTTGTTCTGACAGTCTTCAATAGCATTGTACAGTTACTTTCGGCCGTGATGACTCTTGGCGTTCTCGGAGTGCTAATCTACATAGCATATAAATTGGCAATATCTCCTGATTCCTCCAACTAAGGATTAACAATAGGAAATTATAAATATGTCTAACCCAACTGCACCCGGTGATATTAATCAACCCGATCCGTCTTGGCCGACACAATCCCAGCAAATGCCACTGCTGGTTCGCCGCTGCGGCGCTTGGGCAGTTGAAATTTCGTTAATTGCAGTTAGCGCCCTGGTTCCCTTCAGTATCGGGGCACTGGTTAACAAAGAAGCTCAAACCGTGCCACTCAATCCCTCGGTAGCAGCAGCATCGGAAACTGTTGCCCGTGTTTTGGCTATCCCCGTGCGCGATCGCAACCCCAGAGTTGCACCCCTAACTAATCTATTCTGGTCGGGGGCGCTGCTGGCACCGGCAGCTTTAGCGGCGTGGCAGTTGTTTTTGCTCGCCAGAACCGGCCAAACTCTCCCGAAACGCTGGTTTGGGGTGAAAGTTGTCACAGCCTCGGGCAATCCTCCGGGTTGGGCGCGAGTGCTGGTTCGCGAAAGTTTGGGGCGCTGGGGAGTGCCTCTGGGCGTCGCTTACGGGGTTTGGCGCTTGACTGGCGCGTTTCCAGATTTAATCATTTTAGGGGCGTTGAGCGGCTTGGCAGTGCTGGCAGATGGCGCTTTTGGATTGCGCTACAAACGGCAATCCGGACACGATCGCCTCGCGAATACTTTGGTGGTTAATAGTCGTGAAGCGAAGCTATCCCGTAGGGAATCGCACCAACTGTTGCCCAATCCTGTCGGGAGTCAAGATTGGACTGAGGAAGACGCGCAAATTGCAGCTTTGGTTTTGACTCCAGAAACCAATATGAAAGAAGATCCCAGTCTGTGGAATTGGATTCGCCAACATCCAGGCACAACTTTAGTGATAGTTACTATTGGCAGTGCGGGATTGATTTTAAGTTTGTTTGTTGGCACTCTGATCTACACTCAAAGTCAAGCTAATTTGCGGGATTCTCGGCAGCGGAATGACGAATTATTTGTAGCTTTAGTGAGTAAATTGTCTCCTGCTTCGGGTAGCGGAACATCGGGGAGGCGATCGGCTATTTTGGCTTTGGGGGCGGTGGATGACTCCCGCGCCGTACCTTTGCTAGCGGATTTGCTGGCCCAAGAAGACAGCAAGGCGATGTTGGATGCGATCCAGCAAGCTTTAGTCAGTACCGGGCCGAAAGCTTTACCGGATTTGCAGCGGTTGAACCAATCCCTCAGCAACGAGCTCGAATCCCTGCGCTACGGGGGGAAGACAGCGGAACGCGAGTTAGCGGCTACCCGTCAGAGAACAGTGCAAAGGGCGATCGGCAAAATTCTCACAGTGTATAGCAGCCAGCTCAACGGCGCCGATCTGAGCCGCACAGATTTAGGTCAAAGTCCTGCCGGCCCGGGTCAGTTTACTTTAGTATTAGACAAAGTTGACTTATCAGGAATTAAGCTGAGAAAAGCCAATTTAACCAATGCCAGCTTGCAGGGGATTCGCTTTTACGGCACTGGCGAAGACAGGCGTCCGGGGACATTTGACGATTGGATTTCTGACTTGAGCGAAGCTAATTTTGAAGGAGCCAATTTAACCGGAGCATCTTTTAACAGCGCCGTAATGAACCGCACCACTTTTGTGCGCGCTGTCCTGAACAAAGCTAATTTGTCAAATGGAAATTTGAATGGAGCTAATCTTAGCAACAGTCTTTTAATTGGGGCTTCTTTGCAGCAAGCAACGTTAAAAGAGGCAAGCTTTACCGGGGCAGATATCGGCAGCGCCAATTTTTCGGGCGCCAATTTAGAAAGTGCCCGTTTGGGCAAAGTCAAGGCTCAAGGTACTCAGTTATCCTTAACAAATTTGTCTAAATCGGAATGGCAAGGTGCTGATTTGTCCGGTGCGGATTTGTCCGGCGCTAACTTACAAAATGCTGATTTGACTTCGGCTAAACTCGCCAATGCGAATTTAAAAGATGCTCGGTTGCAAGATGCTAATTTGCGGAATGCAGATGTAAGTTCAGTTGATTTTAGAGGTGCGAATTTAGCGGGAGCTAATTTTCAAGGCGCTGTTTTCCTGGGGAAGGCAACTTCGGATCAGTTTATTCAAAGTCAGGCCGGTAGTAAATCTGGTCGATTTCAAGGTGTTAATTTTGCGGAGGCTAAGAATTTAGATCAAAGTCAAATTGCTTACATTTGTTTGCAGGGTGGGATTCATCCGAAGTGCTCGTCCAATAATTAAAAGTTGCTTGGATCGTATCGTTCGGACTTTATACCATTTCTCTAAATATCCGATAGAGATCGAGGACGACAAGACATTGTAATTTATCCACTTTCCCTGTTTTATAAGGTCTGTCATAACTTTACAAAAATGGTATAAATCTATCTAAACCTTTGGATGAAATCAAGGTTTATGTAGGTTATTGGTGGGGTGGGGGCGGGTTTATTTAGATTGTTTGTATTTGTTAGATATTGTGGGTGAACCCGCCCCTACCAACCAAATTTTTAGATGCAACCGTAAATTCCAATGTACATTTTCCCCCGACTTGTAGGGGCGGGTTCGCCAACAATAATCGTCAATAACCCACAATCTTGTAAACCCGCCCTCACCCAACAGTAATACCATTTTTCTAAATATCCGATAGAGATCGAGGACGACAAGATATTGTAATTTATCCACTTTCCCTGTTTTATAAAGTCTGTCATAACTTGACAAAAATGGTATTAGTCCTTCTTTTTCTGCGGGCTAAAGCCCTCACTACGAACCTTTATTTTTCTGTCTTTTTTTTGGTAGGATGGATGGAACCATACCCTGCCAATTAGATAAGAGGGGCTAAAGCCCAACAACGTACCTTACCAGAAGGGCTAAAGCCCAACAACGTACCTTGGTTTTTGAGAAGTGCTGTATTATGCGATCGCATCGGCACTTACGAGAGTCTCGAATTGTGCTAACAACATTCCATCAGTATTGTTTGCAACTCCAAAAATTTTAGGTAATTGGCCTGTTTCAACTAGAACTTGTCTGACTTCTCGGTTAGATATATCGGCTAAGTTTTTGTTATTGAGAATGGCATTAACGGCTGCAATACCGACACCTTGACCAACTGCTACATTGAATTCTACAATTCTGCCTACAGAACAAGCTAGCCCTTCAAATCCAGAACAGGGACTGACAACTGCCAGGTTAGGAACAGTTTTCATTAATGCGTGGCGGATGCCAATATTGAAGGTAGGCTGTTGGAAACTCAGACTGTTCAACCACCCTCTACTTTTTGCTTTATCGCCAATCCCCGAAATGCCTCCCCTAACATCAAAATGATAGCTAAATGTTGCCAGTGCTTCGGTAGCTGGTACGCCACCGCGCAGCATTTGTGCGCCTGTTAAAGGTTCTACAACTCCCGTCACATTTCCGGCGTGTCTGATATACAATTCTGAAGCCGGAGTAACAGAAGTAGCCCCTAAACTTTTCAGCCAAGTGGTTACAAATGATATCTCTTTTTGCATATTAGCTGTGGGTTTGCTCCCATTTCTCGCTAAGGCTTCTGCTTCGCTGCTGGTAACTGCAAATAACAGTGCATTCCACGAAAGTCTTTCATCTGGAAGTATGGCGATATTTCCTTCATCTAAAATTATGCCAGTTTCAGGAAAAGATAGCTTTCTGCCTCTAAAAGAGTGGTATGCTACAGATAGCGCAGGCGATCGCACATCTATGTAATCTTTGCCCGCCCACAGAGTTTTGAGATTTCCTCTGGTATCGATCATTTCCAGGCGGAGTTCTTCTGCTAGTTTGGCATCTTTCCCCGCTGCGGACAGCAAAAATTTTTGAGCTTCGGAATCGGCACGGTTTGTAAAGCGTTTTAGATAAGTATAATCGAGTTCTTTCAGTCTTCTGACACTGAGTCCTTGAGTTTCAAAAGTCAGAGTAACTGGAAGTTCTGAGTTAGGCAAACCAAAGGTTTCAAATCCATTCAGCTTTCGCACGCCTGCCGCTTGAGCTAATTCGCCATTGACAGTGGCATCAATAAATTGTTTACCTACATAAATTGTCCCTTTTGAGGTAATTATGCTAGTAATTTTGTTGCCTTCTTTATTGACTGATTTAATTTCTACTCTGCTGAGGAGTGCAACTCCTGCTTGTACCAGCATTGCTTTCAAAGCTGCCGTGGCTTTGCTGGGTTCAAGGGCGATCGCGCTGACACCTGATTTTTGCAGGAATTCTTTATAGATTGTCGGCGGTGAACCAAAGGGGTCTAAATTTAAAGATTGTTGAAGTTCTTGACTAACCTGACTTCGATCTAAATAAGCGAGGCCACCTCTGACTAAATGCCCGCCAATTCCTTCTTGCAAGCTACCTTTAGACATCAGCAAAACTCGCGGATAAAGCTTTGTCCGGCGACGGTATTCTCTGGCTGCTGAGATAACGGCTAGAGCTCCAGGAACTTCATCCCCAAAGCAGATGATATCGTAAGAACGCAGATCCATGAACATGATTTAATCGCGTCTCCCGATCGCCATTTTGCCGATCTGCATCTCAATTTTTGCCGTCAAACTCTCTGTCTGTTCCAAATAAGGCCGCATCTTTCCTAATTTTTTTGATAATTTTCACACGTTTCGGGATGCAGAAACCGGGTTTGTCCCGAAGATTCTGGGTTGAGGGCGATCGCAATTGGTGGACTAACTAGATTGGCGATCGCCCGCAAGGTGCATCATTCTGGCACTCTTTCTTCTCAATTAGCTTATAGTATCAGGATCTATCCCCAACTCGCGCAATCGTTCAGCTAGTCGATCGGCACGTTGCGCTGATTCCTTCACCTGTTCTTCAGGAGTCAGATAGCGTTTGCCATCAGCATCGTACCAATACAACCATTCCCTTGTCACCCCAGAATAATTTCCCCTTTCACAACCAATGCCCAAACCTATTTCTGGCATCCAAACATAATTTCCTGGCTGTAACTCGTATTTCCCATTGACTAACTTGTGTACTTCCAAACGAGGTTTACGACGGCGACGCGAAGAATAAATGACGTAATAAAGTACGCCTAAATCTTGATAAATGTCTAATTTTGTGCTGTATTCCTTGCGATAGGTTGCGGAAACAACTTCTAGCACGAACTGTGGTATGACATTCTCATCCCATAGCACGTAACTGGGACGCAATTCTTCATCGTAAAACCGTTGTACACCTAAACTTAAGAAAGCATCTGGCACAATGATGGGTTTGTTGAGGTGATGGTAAATAGCCATATCTATGCCAAAAAACCAGTCCATGCGTTCTGCCCAAAGTATCAGCAATATTGCTTTTAGCAATCCTGGGATTAATTCTTGCAGTTCGTTATCCACTGGTGTTTCATCTGAGTCTGGTAGTTCGTCGGCTGAGGGCCAGTGCCTAGGGAAGTTGTAATTTAACATGGCGGCTTTTCTCAAAACTCATTAATATTATACCGTTTATTTATTTAGATATAATTTTTTATTTAGTTAAGATTTTGACGAACCGCGAAGACGCTAAGGACGCGAAGGAAGAGAAAAAAAGAGAAGAAAGAGAAGACGATCGCTATTTTTGATTTAATTAAGCTGAAATAATTTTTGTAAAATATCAGTCTAGAGTTGCGCGATCGACTATACTCAATCTAACAACTCGGTTCTAATGGGGAGCAGCCATTAGAGGAAACGGGGAAAGTTTGGTGCAAGTCCAACGCTGTCCCGCAACTGTAATGAGGTTTGTAGTAAGGACTTCAGTCCTCAACCTCTTAAGTCAGAATGCCCGCCGATGCGTTAGTTTAGATTGTCTCATCTGCGAGGTTCAGTATGCAGGCCAGAAATCGGAAATTAGTCAGCCTGGGATTGATGGCTGGCTTGAGTTGTTATCTTGTCTTAGGTTCGGCAACGCCCGCCGCAGCTATGCACATTTCGGAAGGTTTTTTGCCGGTGCAATGGGCTGTGTTTTGGTGGATGGTGGCGTTGCCTTTTTTTGTATTGGGTTTGCATGAAATTACTCGCATCACCAAAGAATACCCGGAACTTAAACTGCTGTTAGCTTTAGCAGGTGCGTTTACTTTTGTGCTTTCTGCTTTAAAAATCCCCTCGGTAACGGGGAGTTGTTCTCACCCGACGGGTACGGGTTTGGGTGCAATTTTGTTTGGCCCTTCGGTGATGGCTGTACTCGGCGCTTTAGTGCTGTTGTTTCAAACGTTATTGTTAGCGCACGGCGGGCTGACAACGTTGGGGGCGAATATGTTTTCGATGGCGATTGTTGGGCCATTTGCTGCGTATTTTATCTATCGATTGCTGTTGCAAACTGGTAAACAAAGGTTGGCAATTTTTTGTGCGGCTGCTTTGGCAGATTTGCTGACTTATGTGGTGACTTCGATGCAGTTGGCGTTAGCTTTTCCGGCTGCGAGTGGCGGTTTTATGGCTTCGTTTCTCAAGTTTGTGAGCATTTTTGCGATGACTCAAGTACCGCTAGCAATTAGCGAGGGATTGCTGACTGTATTGGTTTGGAATTGGCTGCATTCTTACGGGAAACCAGAGTTAGAAATTCTGAAATTATTGAAACAGGAGTCATAAAGTCGTGAATCAAAAACCTACAAAAAATCAGCAAGCTAGTTCGCAACAAAATTGGATGTTAGTAATTGGAGTTGTCGCCCTTGCGGTGATTCCCCTAGTTTTTGTGCGGGGTGAATACGGCGGATCGGATGACCAAGCTAAGAAAGCAATTACGGAAATTCAACCGAGTTATAAGCCTTGGTTCAATCATTTGTTTGAGCCTGCTAGCAGCGAAATTGCCAGTCTATTGTTTGCGTCTCAAGCAGCGGTGGGGGCGGGGGTAGTTGGCTATGCGATCGGGCTTTATAAAGGCCGATCGCAATCTCAGCAGAATTCCGATCGCAAATCGTCGGAATGAACCATCAGATTGATAGTCTGGCTTATACAAATCGCTTGCGTGGGTTGCCGCCAACTCACAAGCTATCCTTTGCGATCGCCCTATTAATCCTGTCTCTAGTTTCCCATGCAGCGGTGCAGTTGTCGATCGGTCTTTGGCTGACAATCTGGATCGTAGTTTATGCAGGAATTCCGGCGAAACTCTATCTGCGGTTGCTGTTGCTACCGCTGATGTTTTTGCTGGCGAGTGTGCCTGCGTTGGCGGTGGGTGCGGTTGCGGGCGATCGAATCTCGGCAATTCAATGGGATATTTGGCAAGGTTGGGGAATTTACACCGGCAGTTTTTATCTGTATGTGAGTCGTACAGGAATATACCAAGTGAGCTTGCTATTTGCCCGCGCCTTCGCATCGACAAGCTGTATGTACTTCATCCTGTTGACAGTCCCGTTTACCGAAATCTTGCAAATTCTCCGAAAATCTAGGTGTCCAGAGTTAGTCACAGAACTACTGTTACTAATGTATCGCTTTATTTTTAGCTTATTGGCGATCGCAGATGAAATTTGGATAGCCCAAAACTCGCGCGGCGGCTATCGCACTTGGAAACTAGGAATGCGTAGTTTGGGCATTTTAATCGGACAATTGCTGCAACGAACTTTAGTAAACTACCGTCAAGTTTCCTTGAGTTTAGCCTCGCGCGGCTTCAACGGAGAATTCCGCGTCTGGCATTCTTCCCCTTATAAACCTTCGCGAAGATACACATTTGAAGCCGTGTTTGGATGCACGATTTTAACTTTGTTAAGTGTGGTATTTCAAAGTTGAAACAAAATTAAGAGACGGCAGTGCCAAAGGCGTGTCAAATTAAGCCTAAAGCCTTTATAAATCTCGTTTTTACCCCAGTCTAGATCCCCCTAAATCCCCATGATAGTCGGGGGACTTTGAGAAAACTCTTGTCCCCCCCTTATTAAGGGGGGCTAGGGGGGATCTAAACTTTGATGCAAACAAGAGATACTAAAGAGCTTTTTGCCATAAATATGACATTTATGAATCTAATTAATGAATTAAATGAATTGACTGTCAAAGAAACCTGTTGAATAATTGTAGTCAACAGTTATCTCGTGAAAATCCTATGATAAATAAACGCATCCTCAAAAAAATAGTCTTTTCATTACTAGCATCATTAAGCCTATTCTTAGCCACAGTCACTCATGCAACAGCCCAACAACTACCGTTTTACTGGGACAACATCAACGTCATCATCGACGTTCAGACCAACGGAGATATGTTAGTCACTGAAACGCAAAAATATGTATTCACAGGAGCATACAACAATGAACGATATCGCTATATTCCTTTAGATAAAGTCGATGCAATTAAAGATGTCACTGTTTCTGAAAATAATCAAATAATTCCGAGTAGCACTGGAACAGAAAACAATCAACTTTGGATTCGTTGGCAACATGAATTAAAGCCGCCAGACACACATACTTTTGTCATCAAATATCGCGTGGTAGGTGGATTGCAGCTAGATGGTGGAAATACTCAAGTTTATTGGAAAGCGATTGCAGCGGGTCGAAAAGCGCCAGTTAATACTGGAAAAGTTACGGTGAAATTACCAGAAGCTTTGTCAGGGAAAGTTCTCTCGTTTACAAATTTTGGTACGGCCGCAGTTCGTCGTCAAGTAGATCCTAAAACATTTGAATTTGTGGCAAGTCAGGCTATTCAGCCGGAACAGGAATTAGAAGTGCAGATTGCATTTCCCCAGGCAATTCTGAATATACCTCAACCTGGTTGGCAACAAAGTATCTATCGATCTCAATCTACCTCGGAATGGCTAGACCTTTTGTTTTCCCTATCTCAATCTATTTCAGGAGGAGGAGACTTTTTAGGAGACAATCTCTTGCTTATCATAACATGGCCTATCTGGCTACCTGTGCTTTATGTAATATTATGGGGGATTTGCGCCCATCTTATAAGATTCTGTTTTAGATGCAAAAAGTTTACGCTAGACACCAATACAGAAGTAATCTCTACAGCTACTCCAAAGACCAAAGGGAGGGATAAAGTTATCCGTCACTGTAGTAATTGCGGTTATCACCATGAAAAAAGAGTTGTGACAACTTATGTAGATCCGAGTAGTAGTGATGGTGGTGGCGGTGGCGGTGGCGGTGGCGGTGGCGGTGGCGGCGGTGGCGGCGGTGGCGGTGGCGGTGGCGGTTGATATTAAGAGGAATTACGCATCACAATCAAAGAAACCGGGTTTTTAGCTAATCTGTGGACTATGACGAAATATTTCGGAAAAAACCCGATTTCTGAGGACTCGTCCGCCAGGGAATGAATTCCCCTCTTATAGCGAAAGTCCTCGCTATGAGGACTGAAGAACTGATTAGTCCTCATACCGAGGACTTTCATTTTGAGGCAGGAGTTTCAACCCTTGCCGGACTATTGGTTGTACCTTAAGTTGGCATCAACGGGCCTGGTGCGGTGTCCTCGATTGCCATATTGTCAATGCTTATAATTTGATATTTTGTGGTACGAACGATCGCACTCCCTACAAAATCATATTCCAAATATGACTTTTATGAACATAATTAATGACTTTAATGAATTGACTCCACAAGAAACCTGTTGAATAATTGTAGTCAACAGTTATCTCGTGAAAATCCTATGATAAATAAACGCATCCTCAAAAAAATAGTCTTTTCATTACTAGCATCATTAAGCCTATTCTTAGTCACAGTAACTCATGCAGCGGCCCAACAAGTACCGTTTTACTGGGACAACATCAACGTCATCATCGACGTTCAGACCAACGGAGATATGTTAGTCACTGAAACGCAAAAATATGTATTCACAGGAGCATACAACAATGAACGATATCGCTATATTCCTTTAGATAAAGTCGATGCAATTAAAGATGTCACTGTTTCTGAAAATAATCAAATAATTCCGAGTAGCACTGGAACAGAAAACAATCAACTTTGGATTCGTTGGCAACATGAATTAAAGCCGCCAGACACACATACTTTTGTCATCAAATATCGTGTGGTAGGTGGATTGCAGTTAGATGGTGGAAATACTCAAGTTTATTGGAAAGCGATTGCAGCAGGTCGAAAAGCGCCAGTTAATACTGGAAAAGTTACGGTGAAATTACCCGAAGCTTTGTCAGGGAAAGTTATTTCATTTATGAATTTTGGGACGGCGGCAGTTCGTCGTCAAGTAGATCCTAAAACCTTTGAATTTGTGGCAAGCCAGGCTATTCAACCGGAACAAGAATTAGAAGTGCAGATTGCATTTCCCCAGGCAATTTTGAATGTACCTCCACCTGGTTGGCAACAAGGTGGTAAGTCATCTCAATCTACTCCGGGACAAAGCTCTTTTACAAAACCCAGACTTCCTTCTCCAGTGCTTTGGATATTTGGAATAATCATTACTATATTCATGATTAATGGCGGTAGCGGTAGCGATGGCAGTGGCGGTAGTATCGGTGGTGGTAGTTGGGGTGGTGGTGGTTGGGGTGGTGATGGCGGTGGTGGTGGGGATGGCGGTGGCGGTGGTGATGGCGGTGGTGGTGGTGATGGCGGTTAATATCAACGCCCCTGGACGCATCACAATCAAAGAAACCGGGTTTTACTTAATCTGTTGGCTATACCGAAGTATTGTCGCAAAAAAACCGGTTTCTGAACACTCGTTGATATATTGATCTCACCCAAATTCAGGAGACGGCAGTGCCGTTTACCTACAAATAGTCGGGTAGGGAAACCGGCATTGCCGTGTCCAAATTTGCTAGATTTTGAGATAAACAGATCGCACTCTCTACAAAATCATATTCCAAATATGACTTTTATGAACATAACTCATGACTTTAATGAATTGACTTAAACAGAAATATATTGAATACTGATTGTAGTTAAGAACTTTTCAGTACATTTTCACTTAAAGCAGGTTAAAACTATGACTAAATCACCTTGGCTTCGCAAGCTTTTACCCTTAGCAGCATCTTTCGCAACCACGATCGCACTAGCAGGCACTTTTGCCCCACCAACTCCCGCACAAACCAATCCGCCACCGACCCAGCCCCAGCAAGTCGAACCAGCGCCGGAAGAAGGTTTCAGCATCCCGATTTGGATCTATCCCGTAGGCGCAATGTTCGTAATTTTCATCTTTATCCCTAAAATTGGTTGGACTTTGGGCTTAATTGCGATCGGCGAACGAGAAGTAGGCATTGTCACCAAGAAATTCTCCAGTAAAAACTTGCCATCCAGTAGATTAATTGCCCTTGATGGTGAAGGAGGTTTGCAAGCAGATACCCTTCCTCCCGGCTGGCATTTTGGTTATTTTCCCTGGCAATATAGCGTTCGCAGAGAACCCGTTGTAGTAGTTCCTCAAGATGAAATTGGTTTGGTTATTGCTAATGATGGAGCCACCATTCCTTCCGATCGCATTTTAGGCAAAGTTGTCGATTGCGACAACTTCCAAAATGCCCGCAAATTCCTCACCGATGGTGGCGAAAAAGGACGGCAACTAGCCATTATCACCACTGGTACTTATCGGATTAATACCGCTGTATTTGAGGTAATTACTTCAGCCAATGCCGCTGCAAAAGGTATGCAGCCATCAGAACTTCACCTATACAAACTTGCTCCCGATCGCGTCGGAATCGCCAACGTGCTCGATGGAGTTCCGATTGATGAAGGTGAAATCGCTGGGCCGATTATTCCCGGTCACGATAACTTCCAAAAAGCGCAATCTTTCATCAAAGGTGGCGGGCGCAGGGGCTTGCAAGAACAGGTAATTTTATCCGGTTCTTGGAACCTGAACCCCTGGTTTGTACAGGTTGAAGAGGTGAAAATGACCGAAGTGCCGATCGGCTATGTCGGCGTAGTCATTTCCTATGTAGGGGAATCGCACAAAGATGTCAGTGGTGTAGCTTTTACCCACGGAAATCTCGTCAAAAAAGGTGATAAAGGTGTGTGGATTGAACCGCTGTATCCCGGCAAACATCCGATCAATACAAAGGTGATGAAAGTCGAACTTGTTCCCACCACCGATGTAGTTTTAAACTTCACATCGCGGTTCAGTGGAGAACACGGCTATGACTCGAAACTAAGCGCTTTGAAATTACTTTCTTTTGACGGATTTACCTTTGAGTTGGAAATTTTTCAAATCATTCATATCGGTACTTTGGATGCACCGAGAGTCATTTCGCGGCAAGGTTCCATGCAAAATCTCATCGACCAAGTGTTGCGTCCAATTGTCGGCAATTACTTTCGGAATTCGGCTCAAGAATATACAATTCTCGACTTTTTGATCGCACGCAGCGAACGCCAAGCAGAGGCCGCCGAACACGTCCGTCAAGCCCTACGTGCCTATGACGTGCAGGCTGTGGACACGCTGATCGGTTTGATTTCGCCGCCAGCGGAGTTGATGCAAACATTGACCGATCGCAAAATTGCCCAGGAACAAGAAAAAACCTACGAAGTGCAGCGGATTTCAGAGTCGCAGCGTCAGGAATTAGTGCGCGCAACTGCGATCGCCAATATTCAAAATCAGGTGGTAGCGGCGGAACAAGGGGTGAAAATTGCTCAATTGAGTGCAACTGCTGCGATCGAACACGCAAGTGGTGAAGCAGAAGGGATTCGGTTGATGGGACAAGCAAAAGCCGATGCTTATCAAGTTGGTGTCAACGCTTTGGGTACGCAGAGTTATACGCTACTGCAATTGATGCAAGCTGTCTCGGATGGTAGCGTTCGCGTTGTTCCCGATGTCACAGTCAATGGTAACGGTGGTAGTGGGGGTTTGTTGGACGGTTTGATGGCAATGTTGCTGCGGAATGAAACCAGTAAAAATGGTGAAAATCCAGCACATTCACCTGTAATTAATGTCAAGAAATCTAAGTCTGTTGTTGTGGAAGATGTGCCAGAATCACCAGTAGCAAAAGTGCGATCGGTGGAGTCGGTGGAGTCTATGAATTCGGTGAAGTCGCAGGAGTCTCCTAATGATTCACCATTTCCTCAGTATGAGCCTGTTGTGAAGTCTGATATTGATGCGCTATTTGATGAATTGTCTGAGGATGTTTGAGTAAGTTTGTTCAGTTTGTAGAGAGGATTTTTGTCCTCTCTGAAGGCTTTTTGTCTAAAACTTTACTGTTCAGGGAATTAGAGGTGCAAAATTATGAAGTTTATGGTTCAATACGGTTTACTTAACGCTTTTGATGAATTTCATCTGACGATTTTTGGATTATAAAGAGGTGAAGTAGATATTAAGAAGATTTTACCGCAGAGAACACAGAGAACACAGAGAGGGGAGGGATAAAAGGTTTTTTTACGACATCCAAAACCCTCGCAATACTCTTCCCTCTGCGCCAAAAGCGCCCCAATACGGTTCAAAACTCTTCTCTTGATGGAGTGGATTGTATTGCAATACGGTTTACTTAATGCTTTTGATGAATTTCATCTGACGATTTTCTGGCAATATAGCCATTTTGGGCAAGTCAGATTTTTCTTAAGTCAACTGTATTGGGCCCAGAAATTGGTTTTTTTTGATCGAAGAAGCAACAGGAACAGAACAAGGACGAACCCGCACAGTAAAAAGCTGTATAGGTGAACTAAGAATTACTGAAAAACAGGCCGAAAAATTAGAGTTCAAAAAATCTACTCGATTATCTCCATTATTTGAAAAATGCTGTCTCCGTCAAATAGCTAATCTTTCCTACGAAAAAGCTGCCCTGTGAAATGGAAGCTCAAACAGGAGTAAAGATAGGACATACTTGTTTACACCGATTGGTAGAAAAACAAGAATGGTCAGAACCTCATGCCAAAATCTATGTGAAAGAAACAAGCATAGATGGAGGGAAAGTCCGTCTCAGAGGGAAGTTGGGCGAAGGGTCTCATTGGCAAGATTATAAAGCAGTGCGGTTACATGAAAGTTATTATGGGGCTTTTTATCAAGAGAATGAAGAGTTAATTCACTATATAAACCATCAGCCATTAGCCGATATATTAACTTGTTTGGGTGATGGACATGATGGAATATGGAATATTATAAGCCAATACGGTTGACTTAAGAAAAATCTGACTTACAAAAAATGCCTCTATTGCCAGAAAATCGTCAGATGAAATTCGTCAAAAAGCGTTAAGTCAACCGTATTGTATTATAAGCCAGTTAAATCCGGGTAAAACCCGACGGTTCGTTTTAGATTGGTATCATTTAATAGAAAATTTATATAAAGTGGGAGGGTCATTAAAATCTCTAGCCAAAGCCAAGGAATTTTTGTGGCAAGGTCAGGTCGAATCCACCCTAAATTTATTTAAAAATTGTCGCAGAAAAACCGCCAAAAACTTTTGCAAGTATCTAGAAAAGCATCGCTCTCGAATTGTTAACTATGAGCAATTATCATCAGACAAGATTTGTTCCATTGGTTCGGGCGCGGTGGAATCGACTGTCAAACAAATAGATAGAAAGTTGAAAATCTCCGGAACTCAATGGTTGCAAAAAAATGTCATAACAAGATGCTAAAACTTCGTTGTGCTGGACGACACGACCTCTTGGCTATTTGAGGCTTTTGCAAAACCGGGATGCTCCAGTACGGTTAACTTAAGATGGCTAGTCAATGGTACGTAGTTGCGCTTGAGCGCTCTTTCTTATATATCAAGCAATACAGTTAACTGAAAACTGGTAGTCAATGGTACGTAGTTGCGCTTGAGCGCTCTTTCTTATATATCAAGCAATACGGTTCGCTCATATACTGCTACTCGTGAAACTTCTATGAAAAATAGATACAGTTTGCTTCGTTCCTCTCGAAGGACAATCTTAAGTAAACCTTATTGATATATAAAGAGCGCCCAAGCGCAAATACGTACCTAATAACGAACACCTATAAGAAGGACTGAAGTCCTCACTACAAACCAAAAATCATTTACTTACTCAACGATTTTTTGCTGCTTGAAAAGTTCCTTAAACTTGCGCTGCTGCTGATTGTGATCTACAATTGGATCGGGATAATGAAGCAGCCGACGTTCTATAGGCGAAATATTTCCAGTTAGCAAAAGCTTAGTATCCACTCGGCGCAATTCTGGAACCCAGTGGCGAATATATTCCCCTTCCGGGTCAAATTTTTGAGCTTGACTGGCGGGATTGAATATTCGCAAAGGTTTCGGATCCATGCCACTCGATGCACTCCACTGCCAGCCGCCATTGTTAGCAGAAAGGTCGCCATCAATCAATTTTTGCATGAAGTATTTTTCGCCCCACTGCCAGTTAATAATTAAATCTTTCGTGAGGAAACTAGCAACTATCATCCGACATCGATTGTGCATCCAACCTGTTTGATTTAACTGCCGCATTGCCGCATCAATAATTGGATAGCCAGTTTTGCCCCTGCACCAAGCTTGAAACAGCTTTTCATTGTTATCCCAGGGAAAGTCTTTGAATGCTTTACGGTAGGGCCCATCTGCTAATTCAGGGAAGTTGTACATGGCGTGTTGGTAAAATTCCCGCCACGCTATTTCCTGTTGCCAAGTGCGGATACTTGTGCAGGATTCTTCGCTGTGACAACTGTCCATCACTGTCTGGATAGCTTGCCAAACAGTGCGGATGCCTATTGCACCAAATTTGAGGGCGGCGCTGAGTTGGGATGTGCCGCTAACTGCGGGGAAATTGCGCTGTTCTTGATATTCGTAAATTGCGTTTTCGCAAAATTCTTCTAATTTTTTGTGTGCGGCCTCTTCTCCGGGTTCTATTACTAATGGATTTTCCCAAATAAATCCCAAACTCAAGGCCGTTGGCAGGGTTTTTGTTACACCTGTTTGGTTGGCTATTTCTTGTTCTTCTGCGGTTAATCCGGTCATTAATTCCGGATAATTTATCGGTAGTGTCTCTACAGGTTGGGCTTTTGGTTGGCTGTTCCATTTTTTCCAAAATGGTGTATAAACTGTGTAGCAATTCCCTGTACCAGTCCGGATTTCGTCGGGGGCGTGCAGAACTTGATCCCAGAAGTTTTTAACTTGTATTCCTGCTTGTTGGAGGGCGTTTGATACTGATATATCGCGCTCATTTGCATAGGGTTCTACATCTCTGTTCCAAAATACTGCTTTAGCATTGAGTGCCGCGGCTAATTTCGGTATTCCCATAGGCGGGTCATCTTGAATTATTAGTAATTGGCTGCCTGATTCGCTGTAACGTGAGGAGAGTTTTTCCAAGCAACCTATCATGTAGGTAACTCTGGCGGGCGCTATGTCATCGCGATCGAGTATATTGCGATCGAGACAAAAAATCCCGACTACTTTCGGACTTTGCTGGCGCGCTGCTGCTAGTCCAATGTTGTCAGAAATACGCAAGTCGCGACGGTGCCAAAATAAAATTAAATCAGACATTAGATTTTAGATTTTAGATTTTAGATTTTAGATTTTAGATTTTAGATTGACTCCCACGGATCGAGCCGGGGATTGTTAGAATGCAGAGCTTTTTATAGTCTCCATCCCGCTCGTTCCCCCGGTTAAAGATGCGAATTAATGAATCCGGGGGCTGGTTACCAGAAAGAATTGGTTGAAAGCCGGAACCCCGATCGGGAGAAATTCAAATCAGACTATTTATTAGTCCAATCCTCTTCCTTCCTTTGTCAAGTGCTGTCAACTGTCAACTGTCAACTGTCAACTGAACAACTTTGCTTTAAGTCAAAAAAGGACGGGCTAAGAAAAAGCTAGAAATAGATTTCGCATCAATTGGTTCCCCGGCTAAGATGGCTTTTTCTAATTCTTCTGGAGTGAATAAAACTGTCTCCATGTCTTCATCGTCGTCTTGTTCTGGCGGCTGTTCTAGTTTGACCAAATCTTGTGCTAAAAAAGCATAAATGATTTCGTCAGAATAACCGGGTGCTAGCATGAATTTGCCTAATTCCCGCCATTTTCCGGCGCGATATCCGGTTTCTTCTTCGATTTCCCGTTTGATAGTTTCGGCGGGGTTTTCATTGATTTCGACTGTACCTGCGGGAAATTCTAAAATCCGCCCTTTGGCTGCGAAACGGTATTGTCGCACCAAGACGAGTTTACCTTCGGGGGTAACGGGAACTGCTAGTGCTCCACCTGGGTGGCGAATACATTCCCAATCGCCTTCGGAACCGTTGGGAAGGCGGAGGCTGGCTACATCAAAGTTGAATTTGCGCCCTTGGTAAAATAGGCGCTGTTTGAGCAGTTGGGGTAGTTCTTGACCGATCGACATAAGTGAGAAGCGAATAATGTTTGATTGCACCGATTTAAGACATCATAGGCGATCGCCGCCCTGAATTTCGCTCAATTTCTACACTTTCATTTTGTGCACTCCGGAACAGTCTGCTGTTTTCAGGATTTGGCCGATCGCACTTTTGGTCACAGGATGCACCCAATCCGGCGCAATTTCTACCAAAGGTACTAATACAAAAGCTCTTTGGGTCATCCGGGGATGAGGTAAAGTCAGTGTCGGAGTTTCTAGGATTAAATCATCATAAAGCAGCAAATCCAGGTCGAGGGTTCTCGGCCCCCATTTTTCCCGGCGAATCCGATTAAATTTTTTTTCAATTTCTAATAAGGTTGTTAGCAATTGTTGTGGTTGTAGCGTAACTTCTAGGATGGCACAGGCGTTAATGTAATCGGGTTGCGGTGGCCCGACGGGGGCGGTTTGATACCAGCTAGAATGGGATTTTACGGCGATTCCTGGGGTATGGTTTAGGGTGGCGATCGCACTTTTGAGCGTGGCTAGGGAGTCGCCTAGGTTGCTACCAAGGGCGATCGCACATTTTGTTGATTTCATTGGGAATTGGTTATTAGTTATTGGTTGTTGGTTATTGGTTATTGGTTATTGTTAGTTACTTTCTGAGTAACGCGGGGTAGACCTTATTATTTTAATCTCAGCTTAATTCAGTGTTAATTATTATTGATTATCATTGAGAAATGTCAGTATTTAGTTGAAAGATTAATGAATTTGCACCGTCGCCTCTTGTCTGCCGTCATTCTAGTAACTATCAATTTAACAACAAGTGTATCGATCGGTTTAGCGGAAGCTAAGGAAAGGTATCTTACCCTAAATTCGGACGATAGTCAATCTTTCGCGGGTTTAGTTCAGCAGGCGGAAGATTTAGTCAAAGAGTCGATCGCCCAGGAATTCCAAAATAATCCGGGATTGACAGGAATTACGGTGATAGTTACAGCCGATCGCGGGCGACAGTTAGTTCCGGTTTTGCGATCGAGAGTATCCCGCAGCCAGTGGCAGAAAGATTCGAGAATCGAACAGTGGACTAGGTATTTTGCCGATGCTCAATATTTGTTGGGATTCAAAGATAGCTATATTTCGTCGGGAAATTCCGGGCGATCGCAAACTATTAACGTGCCAGCGCCCAGCCGGCCCGCATCCCGACAAAACGATCCGGCTTTTCGAGATGATTGATGTCCTGTCCGGTTAATTACCATAATAAAAACGGTTCGTAGTGCGGACTTAAGTCCGCTCCATCTGGCGGACTTAAGTCCGCACTACGAACAAATATTTAACATATGCTTAACCAAAAGATTCCCCTACTTTAATTAACCTTAAGGTTAACTTCCCTTAATTTAACAGTGATAACTTTTTAGGTAAATCATGATTAGGGATGTTGGGTTGAACAGGAATTTATGTCTAAAATAACTCGCCGACAACTGTTAATTTTCTTCGGTAGCAGTGCAGCTACGACTGTGCTTGCGCCTCAACTCACTGAAAAACTATTCGGCATCAATTCCACCTCGGCCGAAGCTGCTTTAAGTCCGCTATCTTTCACTCCGTTAAGACTACCTCATCCACTCCCAGTTTATAAAGAATTGTCGAGTTTCATGCCTACTGCATTGAACGGACAGGGTACGGTAATGGCGGCCTCGCAAAATACTAGATTAACCAGCTACAACGTAGTTGACGATGTGGTTGTACCGCCGGAATACGAACGGTATGTGATTCTGCGCTGGGGCGATCGAGTTTTCCCCGATCCATCCGACTATTTCGGCTACAACAACGACTATACGGGCTTTGTAGGCATTCGCGGCAGCAATGACGACGGCTATCTCTGGGTTAACCACGAGTACGTATCCTTTCCGATGTCGAAAATCGCGCCCGAAGCCCCGGCGGATTTGGCATCATTTCCAGCAACCGATCGCGCTGTCCTCGGTTTAGACTTATCCGTAAAAAATCGGGCTACCCTCGGCGAATTCCTGTACAATCTCGGTGGATCGATCGTCCGCATTACCAAACAGTCTAACGGCAGATTTTTGGCGATCGCGCGCGATCCACTCAACCGACGCATTCACGGACTTTCCGGCCTCGGAATCAACAGCCAGCGTGCGGACAAATACAAAGATGTCACCTCCTGGGGAACCAGACGAGGCGACGACAAATATCTCACAGGTACGGGCCCCGCAGCCACCCAAGTCTTCGCCCAAGTCAACAGCGACGGGCTGGGAAACCGGATTATCGGTACAGCCTACAACTGTTCCGGCGGCACAACCCCTTGGGGCACCATCCTCTCCGCCGAAGAAAACTTCCAAGGTAGCGAACTCTTCTTCGTCGGAGTTCAGGAAAACATCAAACCCAACGGCGGCCAAACCGGCTACGCCAAGGGCACTACCGGCGAGGAATTCGGCTTAGTCGGCGAAAAATACGGCTGGATGGTAGAAGTCGATCCCCAAGATCCGAATTTCCGCCCCCGCAAACACACCGCTTTAGGCCGTTTCCGCCACGAAAACGTTGCGATTCGCGCCGAAGCAGGCCGCAAGTTAGTAGTGTACATGGGAGACGATCGGCGCGGCGGACACACCTGGAAATTTGTTAGCAACGGTACTGTCACCAATCCCGCAGATAAAAGCAACAGCCGCTTGTTTGAAGATGGCACTTTATACGTCGCCCAATACAACCGTAACGGTGCGGGAAGATGGTTGCCACTAGCATTAAATAGCCCGACGAATCCGATACGTCCTAGTAAACTTGGCGAAGCGGAATTAGCAAGTTTTGGCAAAGCTCAAAGAGATGCTAATACTCGCTTACCCAAACGCGCCGGAATTGCAGGTCAAACTGAAGATGGTGGTTCATTTGTAGCGGATATAACTAATGAAGCAACAACACTTGCTGGCTACAGAAATAAAAGTCTGGCTAATTTCTATACCAGCCAAGGTGCGATTTTAGTTGATGCCTTTTTAGCTGCTAATTTAATTGGTGGCACTCCGACGGCGCGACCGGAAGATTTGGAAATTAATCCTACTACTAAGGAAGTTTTCATTGCTTATACTGACGCCGCACCGGGTAGCGACGGTTATCCAGATTCTCGCATTTTTACTGTTGCTAAATACACTGCCGCGCTCAATAGCACCCAGCAGTCTGGAGGAATTTACAAAATTATTGAAGATAGTTCCGACGGTGCGGGTTTGACTTTCCGCTGGCAGCGTTTTGCTCAAGGTGGAGAAGCAGGTTCAGTCTCTGGGGCGGGATTTGCTAGTGTAGACAATTTGGATTTTGACACTCAAGGCAATATTTGGGGTGTCACTGATATGTCTACTAGCACGCACAACGGTTTTGATGTCGGCGCTGCGGCAAAACAAGCGACGATCGACCACAAGAAGACTGGCAATATATCAGAGTTTACTGGTGTTTTCGGCAACAATTGGCTGTTTTACATTCCGACTTCCGGGCCGAATGCAGGAACTGTAATTCCGTTTGCTTACGGGCCGAATCGATGCGAAATCACTGGGCCGACTTTTATCGGAGATACTCTAGTAGTTGCGGTGCAGCATCCTGGGGAAGATTGTCCGATCGATGATGGTACTGTACTCAGCCGCCAAATTGAAATGTTGGATTTGAGCGGTGCGGTTTTCAATCAAACTCGGACTGTTGCTCGCGGCAGTTTGTGGCCGAGCAATATTGAGAATGACAGGCGCCGATCGCCGATGCCGTCGGTGGTTGGAATTCGTCGTTTGCGATCGACCCCAACGGGCCAGTTTGTTTAAATAGGAATTGCGCGTGAAGGCGGGCACGGGGGCACCGCCCCTACAGAAATCGGGTTTTTTGCCTTGATATGTCGTCGCAGTCGGCAGATTTGGTAAAAACCCGGTTTCTTTTGTCGATAAGACTAAAGTATGACTGAAGTCCTCAGCACAAACTGATTATTTTAATACTGAAGTCCCTTCACGCTATTTCTTTGCTAAGTTTCTCCTGCACCCACAAATTTAAAAGCGTTTCTGGAGAAACACCTTGACGTTTAGCGATGGAACGAATTTGCTCTGATAAAGTTACTTCAACACGATAATATGTTATCTCCGATTGAAGATTTACTGAAAACTCAGCAGCATCAGTTTCCTCCCAATAATCTGCCAGATCGCGAGCGTCCCAAAACTCACCTATTTGCTGATAAGACTCAGCTTCTGAGATAGCACTTTTACGTTTTTCGGTATTTTCTTCGTTCAGCATTTGTCATGTCCCGTGCAGATAAAATTAATGCTTGCCTATCTTCTTTATAAACAAAGAAAACAATCAAGTAGCGTCCGGCATCAGTTTGTCCCAAAGCAGCGTAAACATTTTCACCCTGACGATGCCCTTTTTCGACAAAGCGGAAAGCTGCAAAGTTCTCAAAGACTTCTCTAACTTCTTGTGGGCTAACAGAATGTTTTCGAGCTAGTTTTTCAACGATATCCTCTAGCCAGATAAAGCCCGTGATTTCCACTTGATTTATATGTCCTTATCACTGCTGACTCCTAGTGTAGCATAGAATGCAAGCAATGGTTGTATCAATTACATAGAAGCGATCGCATATTGCTTCAACACAGGCGGCAGAGTGTAACTACTTCCTTGTTGTTCTATCAAGCAGCGCCGCGATAGAGATTGCAGGGCATTTACCAAATCTGACAGCGGGATTGTATTATTTTCGAGCAATTTTGCGCGATCGATCGGCTGATTTTCTTTCGCCACCAAGGAGATTACTTGTTTTTCTAGTTCGGATAGGCGATCGAACTGCTGCTGTAAAACATCTTTCAAATCTTCTGGCAACAATATGGTATCATTTGGTAATAACTCTGTCACGCCTCCTCCCAATTCTTGAATCAGAGTCGCCACGCTTTTTAACCATAGGGGGTTGCCTTGGTAGCGGTGAATGAGTGATTCACTGTTGTCGATTTCTGCTAACCCATAATCTCTCAGTATTTCCCCTGCGGCTGCGATGTCTAAACCTTTTAGCTGTAAGGTACGAATGGGAGTATTTTGGTTTTTAACTTGAGTCACTTCTCTGGGTTGTTCCCAACCGATTAGCAGAAAGCAACTTTGATGGGATAATTTTTCTATTTGTTTGAATAAAGAGCGATATGCTTCGGATTCTGGTTTGTATTTTCCTGCCAATTCGCCGCTACAGAAAAGGTTTTGAACGTCATCTAAGACTATTAAACAGCGATGGTTTTGTAAATATTTAATTAGCGGTAAGTGTTTCTGGTTTGTTGGGGATGAATCTTGTTTTTCTGACTCGGAGAAAAACTCGATTAGTTGATGTTCAAATTCATCTGGGGTGTGGGATGCGTCGATGTTGCACCAAATGACGTACTCAAACTCGTGTTTTATTTGCTGTACGAGTTGTACTGCTAGGGATGTTTTGCCGATTCCGCTGATGCCAATGAGGGTGATGAGGCGGCTGCGTTGTTGTAGAATCCAGGTGGTGAGGGTGTGGAGTGAGGAAGTGCGATCGAAGAAATTGCCCAACTCCGGCATTTCGCTTAAATCTTGATGTAGAGTTTTGGCTTGTTTTGAGTTAGATTTTTCGTCATTATGTGAGTTTGATATATCTGGCGGCTGTCTAGCTTCTCCATAAGAATTAACGCAACAACTTATTTGTATGCAGTCTTGTTGTAGTGCAAAATTTTTTGAAAATAGGGAGAGTTGGAATCTCTCCATTGCCGATCGCAAATTTGATTTACTAACATCTTCTCCCAACTCTTCTGAAAGCAATTGCCATAATTCTGAAGCCGCATTCCTAACACGACTTTCAGAACAGTCAAAGTCTTTGGCTACGTGTTTGTATGTCTCGTGTCGTAGAGTTCCTTTCAGTACCGCCTCTTGTAAATCATCAAGGTGTTGACCCGTTTTCTCGAAGACTATGCGATCGGCAGAGTTTAACATTTCTTTGAGATTCATTTGATGAAAAGGATGGGATTTTTTTGTGTAGCATAGCACAGTTTTAGACATCAATACTCCGGACAGTTTTTTGAACGATTCTATAAGGCTTTCAGAGCTTGCAGTTCAAGGCTTGACCCTTTTATTCAAAGTTAGCTTTATCCCTAACTTTGAATAAAAAGAACCCACCCACGGCGGGATATAGGTTTGAGCCTCAAAACTTGCTCAAATTCTGTCCGGAGTATTGAGACATTGTAGTATATTTTTAGATATTTTAGTACATAACTAGATTTAAAGAAACTAAAAGCAGCAGAAAGTTATCAGCAAAATAGGACATTTTGAAACTAGGCAAATCTGGAATTTATTAACCATCATTGGAGAAGTATCAAGGGGTATTCGATTATTTACTAAATCTACGGATGTCTGAGGATAAGTGCGCTTGCTTTAAACAGGCTTACAAGAGTATCCAATAAGAGCCGTTTGAGGAATAATAAATCAGGATCGGACCCGATTAAGTAGTTTCAAAATGTTTCGGGATTAGAACTATGAGTAAAAAAAGTAGCTCAGGTGGCTTTAGCGGATGGGGTAAGGTTGGGTTAGTTGCTTTATTGGTCGTTGGTGGATTTCTGGCAAGAAACCAGTTCAATAGTGGCAATACTACAACAGTGAATGGGAACAGCAATAATACTAATGTTCAAGGAGGTATCCACAACAACAATAACAACACTACAGTCTATGGAAGCGCAGATAGTCTTCTTGTTATTCCGTCATCATCTCCGACAATTACTTCTTCTCCTAAACCAGCGAGTTCAACTAAACCAACATCTGAATATGCTCTACAGGTTGTGGAACCCCCAATCCTTCTTAAACCCATACAGCAAGGAAATTTTATTAATGTAGTTGGAGTAGCACCAGGACAAGAGTATAAACTTGACTTTGTTGTCAACTACAAATCTCGAACTCTTACAAAGTTTTACGCTAATATCCTACCGGATGCAAAAGATGCTGAACAGCATAATAAAGCTCATCTTGACAACATATCTGTAACTGGTAAAGCGCTTCAAGGTGACGGTACAATGCGATTTTCTTTAAGGGGTAAAGCACCACTAAAGCGGGGAGAGTACGAGAGAGCAGTAACACTTGGTTTAATGGATTATCAAAATTGGATGAAGCAGCCGCCCTTTGTCACGTATGGCTATCCTTTCGTTTTATCTGTGAGATAGGTAGCTAACAAGTGTGGCTTAGGTTGATGCAATGAAATCCAACATCTTTTTTTACTCACAATCCGATCCATTTTCCCCATGAGAATGCGATGATGGGACGAATAGCTATGTTGGGAGTCAATGGCTGCGACAATGCTCTTTGTCAAAAAAAACGAGCGATCGCCCTTACTATTTTTTCAACCAGGTGCGATCGCCCTTTCTTTTTTTTCAACCAGGTGCGATCGCCCTTTCTTTTTTCTGATAAACGAGAGGCTAAAATGAAAGATCGATCGCCCTTTCTTGTTTCTGATGACAGATCGACTAAAATAAAAAAGCGATCGCCCTTTGTTGTTTCTGATGACCGATCGCCTAAAATGAAAGAGCGATCGCTCGTCAATCTGTACTCTACCGTCACACAGCCGGCCGCACAACGCGAATCAGTTTACCTTCCAAAGATTCTTCTGCTGTAATAGCCGTGTGGATTCGGTTAGCCAGCGCGAACCAATTGCGATCGTTCGTACAGGCAATAATGCCAGCATGAAGGGGCTATATGCGGTGCAACCGAAAGAAATCTTTACGGTTTTCAGTAATAACAGCACGTTTTTCGCTACTGGCAAAAGCTAAAACATTTTCGTCAGGAATTTTATGATTCGCTTTCCCTGCTTCTTGAACAGTCAAAACATCGTGTCCTAAAGCTCGCAGTAATTCTACAACAGGATAGGGGTATTGCTCATCGGCATAGAGACGCGCCATCTGCTACAAATCCTCGTACATCACTTCATCATTTTCTCGAATTTCTGTTTCGATTTCATCGGAAAAAGCTTCAGCATAAACCCAAGCGTTGGCAATATCAGTAGCAGATAGGGATGGATAGCTTGTGAGTAAATCGGCTTCGCTATAGCCAATCCGACGAGCTTCTACAAGTCCCCAAACAGTGATGCGAGTTCCAGCAATGCAGGCACTGCCGCCACAAACACCAGGGGTTTTTTCAATACCGCGCCAAGGAGTGATTTTCCCTTGGGATAGGAGTTGAACCACTTGAGCTTTTTCGTCGTCAGAGAGTGCCAGCAATTGAGGCTCTAATTCTTTCAGCGTCATGGCAAACAATAGAATTGCGGTAACATTCTATCTTATCAAACTACTTTTGGAAATGTCGTATTAAAAAAGTGCGATCGCCCGAGAGTCAAGCGAGCCGCTGACATTATCAAACAGGCTGTATTGACTGGAAAACCTGTTTTCGCTCAAAAATAACCGCAGACTTTCAATAAGTTTTATGTAGCCACTTTGGAATCAAGGCTAAGCTAGATGTAATAAGACTCTACAGCTTGTATGAAAAAAATGCTTTATTCACTTTTGCCTAAATCTCAACTCAACATTCGGGTTTTAAAACATTTAGCAGCCGCTGTTTCGGCGTCTTTAGCCCTCAGTGCAATTACGACTTTGAAACCCTCGCCAGTAACGGCTGCTGGCGATATCCCCCTAACACAAACCTCGACTCAGCTAGCAGCAAAACCTGATTCTAGGTTGCAGCTAGGGCAGTTGCGTACCACTGTTCCAGTACAGACAATGCAGCTTGATGGAGGTGGATTTATCCCGATCGCGATCGGCGGTATGATAGTTATTCTAGTGCTACCGCTATTTTTTGGCGGATTAGTCGTAATTGGCGATCGCGAAGTCGGCATTGTCAGCAAAAAGTTTAGCTTCGGTGGCAAATCTTTACCCCCAGGCGATTTAATTGCCTTAAACGGAGAAGCTGGATATCAAGCCGATACATTACCCCCCGGTTGGCATTGGGGTTATTGGCCTTTGCAGTACAACGTTCGCAAAGAATCTCTGACGATAGTTCCCCAAGGCGAAATTGGTTTAGTTATCGCAGCAGGCGGCGAGTCAAATCCACCGCAGCGCATTCTCGGCAAAATCACAGAATGCGACAATTTTCAAGATGCTCGCAAATTCCTCAAAGGCGGCGGCGAAAAGGGCAGGCAACTCGGCATTTTGACAGCTGGCAGCTATCGAATTAACACGGCATTATTTACCGTAATTACAGCAGCAAATTCTCCCAAACACGGGATGACAGCCGAACAGTTAAAACTGTACACGATTGCCCCAGATAAAGTGGGAATTGTCACAACTTATGACGGCATTCCGATTCAAGATGGCGAAATTGCCGGCCCGATTATTCCGAATCACGACAACTTCCAAAACGCGCAAAAATTTATCACTGCCGGCGGGCGGCGCGGTTTGCAGGAACAGGTTTTGCTTTCCGGTTCGTGGAACTTAAATCCTTGGTTTGTCGGGGTTGATCAAGTGCCGATGACCGAAATCCCGATCGGCTATGTGGGCGCGGTGATTTCCTATGTGGGTCAAACCTCAGAAGATGTCAGCGGCGCTGCTTTCACTCACGGCAATTTGGTAAATGTCGGTAACAAAGGCGTATGGGTGACACCTCTTTATCCGGGCAAACATCCGCTGAACACTCGCATTTTGAAAGTAGAATTAGTGCCGACTACCAATATAGTTTTGAATTGGTCGAGCAAAATAGAAAGACACAGTTACGATTCTCAACTTTCATCTTTAACTGTACGTTCTAGAGATGGTTTTGCCTTCGATTTAGAAGTAGCTCAAATCATTCACGTCGGCGCTTTAGATGCTCCGAAAGTAATCTCTCGCGTCGGTTCGATGCAGAACTTAGTTGACCACGTTTTGCAGCCGACAATCGGCAATTATTTCCGCAATTCGGCTCAATCTTATTCTGTGTTAGATTTTCTCTCCGCCCGGAGCGATCGCCAAGCAGAAGCAGCGGAATATATCAAAGCAGCTTTGCGAACCTACGACGTGCAAGCAATTGATACTTTGATCGGGGATATTCTGCCGCCCGCAGAGTTGATGCAAACTCAAACCGATCGCAAAATTGCTGAGGAACAATGCAAGACGTATGAGGTGCAGCAAATAGCACAAACTCAGCGGCAACAATTGGTGCGGGAAACTGCTTTAGCCGAGATTCAGCAAGAGATGGTGAAATCGGAACAAGGCGTCATGATTTCCGAGTTAAAAGCGAATTCTCAGGTGAAACAAGCTCAAGGCGAAGCTGAGTCGATTCGAGTGAAAGGAAATGCTCAAGCTGAAGCTTATCGCGCGGGTGTTGTAGCTTTGGGCGGTTCCGGTTATACGGCTTTGCAGTTAATGCAAATTATCGGCGATAGTCATGTGCGAGTTGTCCCAGATGTTGCGGTTAGCGGAAACGGTAGCGGCGGGGGTTTGGTTGACGGTTTGCTGGGAATGATGATGTGGAATCAAACGGGGAAAAATGGCGAAAATGGCGGGGAGTTACCTGTAGTTAAGTTACAAAAATCTGAATCTGTGGCCAAGTTACCTGTAGCAAAGGTGAATTCTGTTAAGTCCCCGGAATCTCGCCCTAATTCGTCCCCTGTTGCAAATTCGGATAGTGATATTGATTCGCTGTTTGATGAATTGCCGTTTGACAATTCATAAAGGTACGTAGTTGCGCTGTCTTCGCCGGCCGGCGCCCAAGCGCAACTACATACCTATTGCCGCGAATTCTTGGATGCTGCATTTAGGGGAAAGAAAGCAGCAGGCGAAACATAGAAAAATTCAGCAAGTTTTTGGATGTGTTCCGTTGTAAGTTGGCGCTTTTCCCGGAGGATATCAGAGACAATAGACTCGGTTTTAAAAATAGCAACTAAGTCTTTTTGTCTGAGTTCAAATTCTTCTATTAAAGCCTTTAACAGTTCTACTCCGTAAATGTCAGGTATGGGTTCTAAAGTTTGCTCGTACTCATAAACAAGCAATCCCAATAGGTTGAGGTAATCGCGTTCGTCAGGAGTCAGTTCGCCTTTGTCTAACAGAGAGTCAATGGTTTATTGAGTTGCGATTAATTCTGACTCCGCAGTTATGGATCGCGGCGGAAATGTTTTGAGTAGTTCGATATATGCAATAGAATTTTTCATAAGATTATTTTTTTAAATTAAAATCACATCTAATTTGTATCGTATTGCGTACATGACATTATACCTGATAATTCTCAGACTAGGCTTTATTTTTCTAGTACGAAGCGTACATTCTATACTGAATTTACTTTTTTTGAGTTTGTATAGCATCCGAACTTTGTTGGTGTAAATGCGAATTCTATGCGCCGGGAATCTCTGCGATCGCGCAAATCGCAGTACAATCGATCGCAATATTGCATATGAGGAATTCCCATGTCAGACCAATTTTCGACCGAAATTAGCGATCGCATCTGCACTCACATGAACGACGATCACGCTAGCGCCATAGTTTTGTACGCTCAAGCCTACGGCGGCCAACCCGAGGCGACATCAGCTCAAATGCTCGCTATCGATGCTAACGGCATGGATTTAACCGCTCAAGTCAACGGCGAAACAGTACCTGTGAGAGTAAAGTTCGACCGCACTTTAGCAGATGCCGAAGATGCTCACCACACTCTGATCGATATGGTAAAACAAGCCAGAAAAGCTGCTAAGTAGCCAAATTTTCCGTATTCTGTTATAATTTCAAGATTCGTTCGTAGTACGGACTTTAGTTTGTTTAAATTATTTAAAAAGACTAAAGTCCAGGCTGCAAACATTGAGTTTAATATAATTTAAAAACTCGTTCGTAGTACGGACTTTAGTCCGTTCAAATTAGAAAAATCACTAAAATCATTACTACAAATCTTGACTTTGGTGAAATGCTTAATAAGGACTAAAGTCCTTACTACAAACAATATATTTAATCGAGTTAAGTTGACATCTAACATATCAAATAAAATGACAAAAAACAACCCTCAATCCAAAGAATTTGATGCGGTCAAAGGCAGTAAAAATAACCCCTTCGAGGCACTGGTAAAGCGACTAGATTTGATGATTCGCGCCCGCTACTCGCTGCTGTACATTGTCGGCGCCGAAGAGGAACCTGTCGAGGCAGTAATTGCCCAAGTAGCGCTGCAAGTAACACCCGCGCGCCGGGTATTGTTCTGGGATATTGTGCGGGGCTGGGAGGATAACGGTTCCGGGAAAGGTTCGGTAATGGCGGCCCTGGATCGCATCGGCAAGACCGCTGTCGAAGAATATACTCTATTTGTACTCCGAGATTTGCACCCTATTTTGAAATATCCCTACAGCAGTACAAGTGCTCCTGTAATCCGGGAATTGCGTAATTTAACCAGGGAATTGAAGCGCAGCAAAAAAACCATCGTCCTCACTTCTCACGCGCTAGAATTGCCGGAGGAATTGAAAGAAGAAGTAACAGTAATTGATTTCCCCTTACCCAACATCCAAGAAATCAATCATTTAATTTCCCACGTGGTGGAAAAGCCGGAACAGTTGCAAGTTAGCGGCTTAGTAAAGGAACAATTAGTTAAAGCTTGTCAAGGTTTGAGCCGCGCTCGCATCGGGCGGGTTTTAGCTAAAGCTTTGGCAGCCAAACAGCAAATCAACGAGTCAGATATTGACGGAGTTTTGGAAGAGAAACAGCAAGCAATTCGCCAAACGGGAATTTTGGAGTTTTGCAACTCCCGAGAATCCTTGAAAAGTGTCGGCGGATTGGAAAATTTGAAGCAGTGGGTAAAGATGCGGCAAGATGCTTTTACTGATGAAGCGCGCCGCTACGGTATACCCAATCCTAAGGGCGTTTTGTTAGTAGGAATTCAAGGAACGGGCAAATCTTTATCGGCGAAAACTATTGCTTGTGAATGGCGTTTGCCGCTGCTGCGCTTGGATACTGGCAGATTGTTCGGTGGCATTGTTGGGGAAAGCGAAAGTCGCGTTCGACAAATGATACAATTGGCAGAGGCGATCGCACCTTGCGTCTTGTGGATCGATGAAATAGATAAAGCCTTCGGCAACATCATCAGCGGCGGCGACGGCGATTCGGGAACATCGCGCCGGGTATTCGGCAGTTTGATCACTTGGATGCAGGAAAAAACCAGCCCGGTGTTTATCGTCGCCACTGCCAATAACGTGCGGATTTTGCCCGCTGAGTTGCTGAGAAAGGGCAGGTTTGACGAGATTTTCTTTTTAAATTTACCCTCGGAATCAGAAAGGCAAGATATTTTTAAAGTGCATTTGCAGCGTTTGCGCCCCACTAGATTGCGCGACTTTGATTTGGCAACTTTGGCGAAGTCTTCTGAGAATTTTAGTGGTGCGGAAATTGAGCAAGTGGTGATTGATGGATTGTACCGGGCTTTTGGCACTTTTGTGAACGGGCAGCGCCGGGATTTGATGACGGAGGATGTTTTGAGGTCGATCGAGGATACAGTACCACTAGCTGCGATCGCGCGATCGCAAATCGAAGACTTAAAACAGTGGGCAGCCCAAGCCGGGGCGAGAACAGCTTCTAACGATACTCGATTGATTGATGAATTGAAGCGCTACAGCAGGCCGCTGGGAGAAGATGCGATCGACAATATATAAGGCAAGTTTTCAACAATAATATTGTGTCCGTTGCCTCCAGAATCGTATACTTAAAACTGCGCTATTTGGCAAACTAAAGTTATACTGGAGGTAAGTCCATTGACAGATACTTACGATCGGCGCATTCAGCTAGGTGCATCTCGTCGCAGACTTGAAGATGCTCGAGAATTAATCGATCGACAACGTTGGTCTGGTGCTATGTATTTAGGTGGTTATGCGATCGAATGTTCCCTCAAATCTCTCATCTGTTATGAAGAAACAAAAAATAACTTCAAGGACACTCAAGTATTTAAAAACGGACTGAAAGCAGCCGATTTACATAACTTAACTAAATTGTTGGATTGTCTTACTTCGTTACAACGCGCGATCGCTAACGATCGCACAAATACTTATCGAGATGCCTGGAACGTAGTTTCAGCAGCATGGCGAAATGATGAATTGCGCTACTCTGATAAATTGGGAAATGAGCAAGAAAGTAAAAAATTTATCGAAGCAGTTCAGAAATTGCATCGACTATTATTGGACAAGCAAGGAGAAACATCATAATGGACTTTACTGCATTACCCAAACAAATTAAGACTCATCTAAGTCGCGAGTTGAAAATAGAAGACCCTCAAGCAAAAGTTAGCGTAAAGCGGACATCCTTAGGTTGGCTGAAAATTCGCGCGATCGCCAACTGTTTTGAAGGTAAGCAGTTAGATGAACGTGAAGAACAGATCGATCGAATACTAGCCAAGATAAATTTTAACCTAGCGCAATACCCAATTTCAGGCTACGATTTGTTAACTCCCCAAGAATCTGCTGACGAACCTCCAGAACATATTCAATTACCGTTATGGTCAGATATTTTAATGGCTGCCGAACCGGAACAGCCAGAGATTGTAGATGAAGATAGTCCAAAACGTCCGTTAATTGTCACATTCTATTCTTTCAAAGGAGGAGTCGGCAGATCTACCGCCTTAGGATTGGTAGCAGGTATCTTGGCAAGTCGCAACCGTCGAACGGTCATGGTAGATTTCGATCTGGAAGCCCCTGGAATTTCAGTTTTATTTCAAAACGATATCGAAAATATTAATGAACAACAGTATGGTGTCTTGGATTACCTGCACCAACGATATTTAACTCCCGATCTAAATATCCCTAATATTGATGACTGTATTTGTCAGGTTAACTCAGGCACTCGCGGCGAATTATTTCTAGTTACGGCTGGAGAGTATAACGAAAATTATATTCATCGCTTAGCTGACCTCGATTTACAATCTTTTTATAGAAAAGAAATTAATCCCGTTCAACAATTGATAACCGACATTCAAGAGCGACTAGACCCCGATGTTATTCTTATTGATTCTAGACCGGGTTTTAACGATACTAGCGCGATCGCTTTATTCGATCTAGCAGATACAGCGATCGTCTGCTTTTCGCCAACTGACCAAAGTTTTGAAGGACTGCGTTGGGTCGTGCAAGCTGTTAAAAAACAAAGAAATTATCAAGGCAAGCCAGATATTCGCTTTCTCCTAACACCGATCGCACCTGTAGGAAATGAATTGCAGCAAATTTGGACTGACAAAGTTGAGAATTGGATTGAGGATAACTGGGGCTTGCCTGTAGAAACAAAAGTTGAGGAACTGTACCACAAAATTTTATACAATCCCAACATTGCTACTTTATCTAGCCTCGTAAATAACGTATCTAAAAGCTTGCTAGATGATTATCTGCCGATCGCCGAGGTAATTGATGCGAGCTTGCCCGATCTAAAATCTAGTTTAACAAATACAAATATTGGGAACAAACATATATTAAACGAACTGCATTTTCAAGCAGCTACCGCCCAAGAATTAGAAGTATCTAGTATCCCAGATATCTTTCACAAAACCGCAGATTTTCCCAATTTTTTAACTAATAAATTTTGGCTGATTAGAGGTGCTAAAGGAACGGGAAAAAGCTTGCTCTTCAGACTTTTTGTTGAGCGATCGGAAACAGCAAAAGAATTAGCTCATTCTGATGTCGATCTCAACAACGTTGATTTTATTGCAGGACACGGGCAACCCAGACTGCACGGACAAATACTAGAAAGCAACGATTTAGCTAATTACGAACAAAATGCGGGTGAGAGTAGCTGGCGATCGTTCTGGTTAAATTATGCTCTATTGCAACTGTGTCGCGCTCTACCAGAATTGCGATCCTTATCTGAATTTAATTCAGATGAGGATTTGGTGAGATTGAGTTCTCAACTTCACCCCGAACACGCTCAAATTGTCTCGTGGCTGGCAAATAGTATTAATTCTCCAAAATCGGGCGATAGATTGCGTACTGTCGATCGTTGGTTGCAAGACAATCGCCGGCGCGTGTGGCTGCTTTATGATGAGCTAGATGCTGGCTTTGGTTCTACTCAAATAGATTATCTTCGCCGCCAGCGTTCCCTCGAAGCATTGCTGGCTTGGTGGTTGGAGGTTGGTACAAGTTTGAAAAGTATTGTCCCCAAGATATTTTTACGGGAAGATATCTGGAACCAACTCAACTTTACTAACAAAGGACATTACAGCGGACGCTTCCTGCAACTCCGCTGGGAAGAAGCAGATCTTTGGAGGCTGGTATTGCGCCAAGCCCTGAAAAGTTCCGATACTTTGAGAAAATCTTTGGAGTCAAATTTGGGAGTTACTGTCGATCGACTCCATACAATTGAGTTAGAACAATTGCGTACTAGCCTTTATCCTCTATGGGGCGAGCGAATGGGTCGAACGAAAAAAGCCTACACTTATAACTGGGTTCGCACCCGTATTGCTGACGGACAAAAAAACTGTTTTCCTCGAAGTTTAATATTGCTGTTACAAGAGGCAGTTAAAAAAGAGAAAATTTTTTCTACAGAATACAGTTCTGAGATAGTTTTACGTCCCAAGGCACTAATTGAAGCTTTGCCTGATGTTTCCGAACAGCGAGTGGATGAGGTACGCAACGAATATCCCGAACTAGAAGAATTTCTCAAAAAATTACGGGGCGAACGCTCTCCGATCGATGAGACTAAACTAGCTGATATATGGGATGTGGATGATACCACCTTAGCCGAAATAATCGGGAAAATGGTAGATGCTGGTATTCTTACAGAACGTTCTCGTCCTAAAGACCCTCCTCCTCGCGTTTATGCTGTTGCGGAATTGTATCTCTACGGACTGAATATGGTTCGCAAAGGACAAAAGTAGAGGACTGAAGTCCTCACTACGAACCTCTTTTGTTTGCAGTCAGGACTTTAGTCCTAAATTTTGAGGATTAAAGTCCTCACTACTAACTTAACCGAAAAACATCAGCAAAAATAGCATTTTGCTCCACCATTCTCCGCGCAGCCGGCGAATCGTAAACCACCAACAGCGAATTCGGCTGGCCCAAACAAGGAAACAGCGCCAACCCCTCAGCATTGTCAGCACCCACCTGAAAAGGCAAATCAAACAATACCTCCAAATCTCCCGCATCCAGCCCAGAAATACTGTCGCCCTCACGTCCTAAAATTCCCTTTAACCGAAACACTCGCATCGCCCCGGATAAAGTCATTGTCGGCCCACCCAAAATAATCAAATCTTCACCGTTAAAACACAATTCTCGCACGCCCAAACCATTCAAATCGACAAAATGTTTCTTGTAAAACTTGCCTTTTTCACCAATAGCCTTCAGCGTTAAAACTCCCTCTTTTGACTCTTGCACTTCTATTTCTAAAATTATCGCCCAACCCCGCAGTACAGGCCCGCGCAAACCGAGAAAAACCCGATCGCCCCGCACAGCCAACCCCTCAATATCAAAACCATTTTCTTTACTTGGAATCGGCACCGATAAAAATAAGCCGAGATGGCTGTCATCTTTCAGCACGTCAGTCAGCAAATTCCCCATATTTGTCCGCTGAAGGCATCCCGCTGTCAGTTGGGTTTTGGGATTCTTGGGATCTGAACTTGACTTGCACAAAATCCCGTCTTTCACAGGAATGCGAGCTAGCAAATAACGGTTGACCTCTGTTTCGATTTGTGCTAATCTGTCAATATCTTTTTTCGGATTTTTGCCTTTAGCTTTCTTGCGTTTGGTGCTGTGAGAACCGACAAACCACAGATAATTGCTGTTGAAATCAATTCCTTCAATATCGATTTCGCCAGCTTCTTCGGAAAGATCAATAAAATCGGCGATCGCAAATCTCTTGTGTTTGCCAAAAATATGAGGCGCCACAGGCGATAATCGCTCGATTGAAGTCGTTTCATCGGAACCGATCCACAAATTCCCGTCGGGAGTTAAAGCCACAGCAGACAAATCAGTCACAATATCCGTGGTTTCACTGTTGAATTGAAACAACAAGCGGCTGAGTAAAAAAGATTCTGGCATAATTGCTAGCTCCAAAAGTAATGTCAGGGTGAATTATTATAGCTCAAGAATATTTAACTGTGGTGCAATAGGCATCTTATCTCATATTCGGTCAATTACCTGCGATCTATAAAGTTTGTAGTGAGGACTTTAGTCCTTGACAGAAGAAGGACTAAAGTCCTCACTACAAACCAATTTTATGATAGTTATCTGACAGGACGCGATATTACCTGTAGTGGAACAAGCATCTTGTCTGTTGTGGAACAGGCATCTTGCCTGTTCGGGCGCTGCTCAAGGCCCACCCCACAAGCAGATGTAACTATATCCAAAGTTGGAAATCCCGCCTCAATTCCCAAAACCGAACCTCAACAGACGGATACCACCCTAATTCAACCATTAACATCTCAGTTACATTTCGTTACGATAAGGAAACAGAGAGCAAAAAACTCTCGCCCATAATATCAGAGGTAGCCATTATGAACGGTACATTTCGCGTCGGCAACCTGTTTGGAATTCCCTTTTATGTCAACGCATCTTGGTTTTTAGTTCTGGGTTTAGTAACCTGGCAATACGGCGGTGCACTAGCAGCCCTGTTTCCAGCATTAGGCCCCGTAGCGCCCTGGCTGCTAGGATTATTCGCAGCGTTGCTGTTATTTGCTTCCGTCTTAGCCCACGAATTAGGACACAGTTGGGTAGCTATCAAACAGGGAATTGGCGTGAAATCGATTTCGCTATTTCTGTTTGGTGGACTGGCTAATTTAGAAAGAGAGTCGAAAACCCCTGCCGAAGCATTTTGGGTAGCCATTGCAGGCCCGTTAGTCAGCTTATTGTTGGCTGGTTCGCTAACAGTTATCGGCGTCGGTGCAGCCCTTACAGGCCCCGCAGCCGCCATCGTTCAACTTTTAGCTTCCATCAACCTCGCTTTAGCTTTATTTAACTTAATTCCCGGCTTGCCCCTCGATGGTGGTAACATCCTCAAAGCGATCGTCTGGAAGATTACCGGCAACCCTTACAAAGGCGTAATTTTTGCCAGCCGCGTCGGTCAAATCATTGGCTGGGTTGCCATTGCTACAGGCATCTTCAGCAATGTTTGGAATCTAGTAATCGGTTGGTTCTTGCTGCAAAATGCTGGCCAGTCTGCACAGTCTGCTACAGTCCAAAATGAACTCGCAGGACTGACAGCCGCAGATGCTTTGACTGCCGAAAGCCCGATCGTCCCAGAAAACTTATCCCTCAGAAAATTTGCCAACAACTACGTCATCGGCAGCACTCACACCTGGCGCCGGTTCCTAGTTACCGATGATGCGGGACAATTAATAGGTGCGATCGACCTTGATGACATGAAAACCATCCCCACCGGAACCTGGCCCCAAGTTCAAGTTAAAGATATCCTGAAGCCGATCGAATTTTCCACCACCGTCAAACCCGAATTGTCCCTCCTCGAAGTCGTCACCCTCCTCGAACAACTCAAAGTCCAAGAACTCCCCGTCACAGGCGAAAACGGCGTCCTAGTCGGACTTGTAGAAAAAGCTGAGATTGCCCGCCTCCTGCAAAGACGAGCTCAAGCAAACCCCGCTTGACACCCTCAGATACTTGACAAATAACAGTTAACCCCCTCGATTTGCCTTACCAAAAGGGCGATCGGGGGGGTTAACTGTAGCCACCCAAAAGTCAAGTAAAATACTAAATTATTAGCTGCAAAGCAGCAATAAATAACTATAATAGTGTATTGATCATCTGAGCGAGGACGGTATGCCATCTCAGAACGTTACCTCTCAATCCGAAACCCAAGAGTCAAAAGTTCTCCCTACTCTCACAAACAATATATTGCCCCAGGCGCGATCGTCTCAACCAACAGCTCAATTACAAAAATCGGAGCTGACAGTTTTTGCATCTCAAGAGATCCTTTACAAATTTTTCATATATCACATCAACAACTCGGAACCAGAAGTTAGTCTCCAGGAATTCAAAAAAATCTTTGTAGAACTAATTGCTCCAGTTCACCCTAAATTAATTCAATCCCTATACACAATAATTGAATTTAACAGTCAACAAGAATTTAACAACTTATTTAAACGCTGCTCATACATCTTATTAAATAACTGGATATCCAACAAACAATACGAACTTGCTCGGAAATTAATTACAATTATTAGCGAGAGAACCCTCAGCGAGCCTCACGCAGACAATATTCTCAAAAGACTGAAAGTGTGGCTGACAAACTTTGTCAGCAGCCAAGACTATGAAAACATCAAATTATTTGTATTGAAGTACGGCGACTACCAGCCCGTAGAAAAGCACTGGACTTCTCGCTATCAGCCTTATTTGCTAGCCACTCAATATCTCGATACTAAAAACACCCTCGAAGCACGCCAAACTGCCAAACACTTGTCCCAGAAGTTAAAAGACAAGTATAAGTTTGACCTAGCAATGTATACATCTCGCTCACAGTCAGCCGAGTTCAAATTTAAAAATTATCATAATCCCACACTTTTAGGAGAGGAAGCCCTGCGTTTAATCAAAATAATTTTGGTCAACCGAGGCTCGTTGAACTATCGCAGCTTAGCCAATCTTTTTATCAGTCACAGTCAAAATATTACCTACAAGCAGTTCAAGGAATCTCTGATTAAGTATTTATGTTATTACAATGAAAAAAAAAATAGTTCTGATATTTATCACCAACAACTCATCAATATTTTAGATAATTTTCATCCCCAGAATGACGAAGAAATTTTGAACAGTAGCCTGTTGCTCAGAACTTGCAATCATCTAATAAAATGTTTGACTGTGGAAAATTCTGGGGAACCAACCGCCTTATTTCTAATTTTCGCGACTCAACTAAATCCTTTAACGCTAGCGATTTTGATGCTAAAGATAATTTTAATCTCGCCGTATTCCCAAACCTACTTAGAACTTTGTTTTGCTCGATTAATTGAATACTATCAAGATAACTCCGCTGCTGAATGTCAGTGGCTAATTAAATTTTTAGAAGTTTGCCAGATTGCTCTAACTATTTATGGAGACAATGTTCAATACAATCTAGTGAATATGTCAGACAAGCATAAAGAAGAACAGTTGTTTATTGATCTCAATAACTGTCGAGTTTTTTCTCAGCACAAACAAATTTCAAAAGTTCGAGATTAGTCATTAGTCATTAGTCATCAGTCATTAGTCATTAGTCATTAGTCATTAGTATTCGTAGGGTGCGTCGCCACGAAAAATCCCTCAACTTAACCGACAATCTGATAGCGACGCACCTGATATAACGGTTTCCAGAAATATGAAATACGTTGTTGGGCTTCCGCCCCTATACGCCAATACAGTTGACTTAAGAAAAATCTGACTTGCCCAAAATGGCTATATTGCCAGAAAATCGTCAGATGAAATTCATCAAAAGCATTAAGTAAACCGTATTGCAATACAATCCACTCCATCAAGAGAAGAGTTTTGAACCGTATTGGGGCGCTTTTGGCGCAGAGGGAAGAGTATTGCGAGGGTTTTGGATGTCGTAAAAAAACCTTTTATCCCTCCCCTCTCTGTGTTCTCTGTGTTCTCTGCGGTAAAATATTCTTAATATCTACTTCACCTCTTTATAATCCAAAAATCGTCAGATGAAATTCATCAAAAGCGTTAAGTAAACCGTATTGCCCTATACGCTTAGTATTCGTAGGGTGCGTCGCCCATGAAAAATCCCTCAACTTAACCCGCAATCTGATAGCGACGCACCTGATACCAATTCACAATGAAAGTACACGCTCATACATGGTAAAGTAAAGAATACCAAATATGGTTGGGACTATATCTTGGAAACCATATTAAGTGCAAGTTCATAGTGAATTGGTATTACACATCGCCTGAGCAAACAACTCTCCATTTAACTCAGCTCAAAAAAAATATGTAGCACGACTCTCACAAATACCATCAGGTGCATCGCCGTCAGATTGTCGCTCTTTCTTAGGGATTGTTCGCAGGTGACGCACCCTACGAATACTGTTGCATTTTTGGGAAAAAATGGTATTAGTCATTAGTCATTAGGTATACCCTACAACTCAAATTTTGCAATCAAATCGAGTATCTTGTGATAATCAAAATTATCTAAATGATTCATCAAAACTTCGGCAAAAATAGGATTATCGCTGCGAATTTCCTCAATTGTTTTGGCAATAAAATCGAAGTCAGCCTGATGGACTGCCTGTTTGAGATTGCGCGTCCATTCTGGGGAAACTTGCGGCTTCGAGTCCAACGTAAAGATTGCAGCACTATCAGATATTTTTTCGGTAGCAAGAGTTGAACTCTCCGATAAATTATTTAATGTAACATATTTATTGATAAGTTCAACAGGGCCGACTCCCGTCACAACTTGAATATCAAATTTGAAGACTGTGCCGCGTCCAACTTCGCTTTCTGCGGTAATGTCACCGCCCATTAATTTGATGAACTCGCGGCTGATACTTAATCCTAAACCTGTACCTTTTTGAACTTTTTGACCAGATGAACTTTGCACGAATAATTCAAATATACTGTCTAATTCCTCGGGGATAATTCCTAACCCTGTATCGGCAATTTCAAAGTAAATAAAAGCATTATTTTTTTGAGTTTCTGATAGATTGATATTATCTGTTTCTGGAGACATAGCTACTTCTATTGTGGGTCTTACTGTTACTGAAATTGAGCCTTTTTGGGTGAATTTAACGGCATTATCTAACAAATTAATCAGCACTTGTCGCAACTTAACGTCATCAGCTTGTACGTACTGAGGAACATCGGGCGAGCGGTTGAAAATTAATTGCAATCCTTTATTTTGTGCGGGAAGTTGAAACATATTTTGCACGTCGCCCAACAAACGGTACAAGTCAAAGTTTTTTGGGTTGAGTGTCATGCGTCGAGCTTCAATTCTAGATAAGTCTAATATTTGATTGATGAGTTGAAGCAAGTGTTCTCCGCTGCGACGAATAATTTTAATATTCTCTTGTTCCTGCAAAGTTAAATTAGCACTGGGTTCTATTAATTGAGCAAAGCCGAGAATGGCGTTGAGGGGTGTTCGCAATTCGTGGCTCATGTTGGCGAGAAAGATGCTTTTAGCTTTGTTGGCAGCTTCTGCGGCTTCTTTGGCTTGTTTGAGTTCTTGTTCTGCTTGTTTGCGATCGCTAATATCAAGTATTATGCCGTGCCAGACGATATCTCCATTTTCGCGCAATTCCGGGCGAGAATAGCCTTGCAGCCATTTGAGTTTTCCCGATGCTGTCACAATCCGCCACTCGTGGGAAAATGGTTCGAGATCGTTCGCACTTTTGGTAATTGCCTCGAAGTGACTGGGGCGATCGTCTGGGTGCATTTGTTCGTAGAGTAAAGCAGAGTTATTCTGGATTTCCTCCGGCTCTAATTCTTGAATTTCCCGGCACAGCGGACTGATATATTCCATCTTTACCGAGCCGTCGGGATGCTGGACGAATATGTAAAGTTCTCCGGGAACTGTGATCGCTAATTTCTGAAACAGAGCTTCGCTTTTTTGCAAGGCTAATTGTGCTTGTTTGCGATCGCCAATATCGATCCCAAATCCAAAAAGAAAGTCAAAATTGCCATTTTCATCCAAAACGGGCGTACCGTGCCACTCTACTAATAAAGTACGCGCGGCGTAGCTATCCCCTAGGGAATCACACTTAGTGAGAATTTGGTGTTCGCTAACCGTTTGCGGGCTGGCTGTCACGCCCTTAAAAATCGAGTGCAATCCGGCTCGATCGCCCTCTGGTACAAATGTATTTAAATAATCTTTGCCGATAACTTCTGCGGCAGTATAGCCCACAGCTTGCAGCATACAGTCATTCGCCCGCAGGATTTTACCCTGACGGTCGATCGCCACAAAAAATATCGGAGAATTTTCGATAATCTTGAAGTTAAAGTCCCGCTCTTTGCGGATAATTTTTGTAGCTTGCTTGCGCTCCTCAATTTCGATTTCCAAGCGGGCATTGATTTCGGCTAACTCGGTTGTGCGCGAAGCTACTTCAATTTCCAGAGTCCGGTTGTAGTCAGCCAATATTTTTTCTGCTTGTTTGCGATCGGTGATATCTTGAAAAACAATAATCACATACAGGACATTGCCAAGAGCGTCAAACACCGGCATCGATCGCACTTGCAAAGGAATAATTTTCCCACCGGGGCGAATTTCTATATCTTCAACAATCATTGTTCCACCCCTCACAGCCCGTGCAAACGGGGACTTATCGATCGGGTACAGCCGATCGGTGCCTGCTACATAAAGCTGATAAGTTTCTGAGAGCCCTGCTGCGGTTGTACTTGGCATTGCCCTTTTGCCAGTGAGCTCTTCTCCCACCGAATTCATAAAAATAGTGCTACCTGCGGGAGTCAGGGCTGTGACTCCAACGGGCAAGCTTTCTAACAACTTGGCAAATTTTTCTTCACTAGACGCCAAAGCTTCAAAAGACTTTTTCAATTGAGCGGCCATTTCATTAAAAGATTGGGCTAATTTACCGACTTCATCCAGCCTGCTCACGCCAACAGTGCGATCGAATTCTCCTTGGGCAATATCCTTAGCTGCTGCGTTGAGACGCAGCAGCGGTAGCGTTACCCACCTAGCTGTCAGAACTCCGGCAATTGTCGATAGCAGCAGCGCCGCCGCACAAAGTACAATCGTATTGCGGGTATTTCTGTTAACTTGCCCCATGAAATCGGATTCGGGAACTGCGATCGCAATCAGCCAGTTCAAACCGTAACTATCAGAAAAAGGCACCACTGCCACAAAATAATCCTGCCCGTCTCGGTTAAATTTCAGTTGATGCCGCTGCTTAATCTCGCCAAAGCCCCCGAAGTATTCGTACAAATGCTTAGCTGCGGTACGAATAACAGGAGTTTTGCTGTCTAAAACATTCAGCCGCTCCGGCTGCGACTTTCCCGACATCTTTCTAAAGGGTGATTCTTGACTCGAACTGGCAACCAGCAAGCCCGATCGTTCGATCGCGAAAATTTCCCCCGTTTTGCTAAACCTGAGGCGATGGAGATATTGCTGAATTTCCAAGATCGAAAAGTCTACCGCACTAACTCCCAGCAATTTACCATTGCGATCGCGAATCGGTTGACTCGCAGCAATAAACACAGTCCCCGGAGTGAAACCGGGGTAAATGCTCGTCCAAATTGGTTTGTTAGCTGCGACAGCTTCTTTGTACCAAGGGCGCTGGCGAGCATCGTAGGTTCCTGCTTCTACTTTTAATTTAACCGTGCCTGTTCCTCTGTTGTCTGTCGCGTAGTAAATGTTCTGAGAGTTGGTAGATTTGTTAGCGACGACAATTTGCAAGCTCTTGTCCTTAGGGTTGCGCCAAATGGCGAGACATTCTCCTGATTTTTCAGAACCGAGGGACATCCACTGAATGCTTTTAAACGATTGCATTTGCTGCCAAAGGAACTTTTCTGCCCGAGGCTGGCGGCTTTCTAACTGTAAGTTTAATTCCCTGCGGTCGATCGCTTCAGCGTTGAGTTGATTTACCCAGTGAGTATTTTCGAGAACACCACTCAGCTTTTCTTCAACTCTTTTCCCCGTCTCCCCGATCAGCTTCTGGGCAAGCTCTTCGACTGCTCTTTGTCCGTTGCGAAAGGAAAAATATCCGACCATCCCGACTGCTGCGACGATTTGCACCACAAAAGAGCCTACTAGAACGCAGCGCAGAGGTATTTTTGTGGGTTGTCGGACAGTTTGAAAGGCGAATCGGGACAAAGGCATAGGCTGGTGACTAATTGCTCCCTAACACTCTAACTGTTTCGACCCATAATTTCACCTAGGGCGATCGAAGCTGCTTGCTTGGGTGTCAGTCGATTTTAGACTTTAGATTTTAGATTTTAGATGTGGGAATGAACGATCGAGCTCGTGTTTGCGATCGCCAGCACGAGAGTCGCATCAGACAAGATTGGAAAAGTCGCTCTCCAATCGGGAAATACATCTGCATTCCGAAGCGGTTGCCCTCTTGCATCAAAGATTTATAGCGATTCTCTGAAAGATGAGGTACGTTGTTGGGCTTCAGCCCTCTTAGTTTAGGCGGTTATATAAGCTGTCAGTCATACCTCATCTTTCTGAGAAAGGCTATATGCAATTCCAGTCTATTCTTTTTTTAAAACTGGTATTACATACTCTTGGCTGAAAATACCTGCGCCATTTTCTTTGCCAAGTTTGGTTTCTTACCTTAACGCAAGCTACTTCTTCCCTCAAACCTCATCCGTAAAATCCCTTAAATCCCCTATAAAATAAATCTTCCCTCGAACCTCTTCCCTCGAACCTCTTCCTTTTCCTTCTTCCCTCTTCGTTGTTCGAGCAACTCCCAACTGTCAACTGTCAACTGTCAACTGTCAACTGTCAACTCTCAACAGCTACGCGGAAAATCCCTCGCTTGTCCAAACGGATATAGCGAGGGGCGAGAATAGGTATTCTCAGAAAATATAAAGTAGTAGCACTGGCTTTTGTCGAGCCATTGCCATCTATAGAATCCATACTGTTTTAGGCGCACTGAAAAATTTCAGAGCAAAATTTCAGAGCCCGCTCTTTGCCAGCAGTCAATGCTTGAAGTCAAACCAACCCGTTCAAGCAAGAATTCAAAGCAAATTGTAAAGACCTAGGATACTTCTTCGCGATCGATTTGGCGCAGGTGAATGTGCTTGCGTCCCAGAGAAATTTCAAATTCATCTCCCGGCTGGAGTTCCATCTGCTTGGTGTAGGCAGCTCCAATCAGTAAGTTGCCGTTAGATTGAACGCTAATCCGATAGCTAGCCGAGCGTCCGCCGCGTCCGTTGCCGTTTTGCTTCCCATCTAGCTGAATGCCTTCTGCATCAATCAGCGCATTCAGGAATTTCATCATGTTGACCCGTTCTACGCCGTTCTTGGTAACGGTGTAGTAGCCACAGGCCCTAGCTTTTTCTTCCTTGGTAAGATTTTCTAGGTCTTTGACCTTTTTGATCAGATCTTCGCCTTCAAGGGGTTCGATATTTTTCTTTTTAGCCATTTACTGAGTCCTGAAATATTCAAGTGGTGTACGGATTTTTTCTCGGTTGGTTTTTGGTTTGACCAAGAAACTTTAGCTTTATAGCTGGTTGTAAAACTATATTACACCGATCGGCTCAATTGTTAACCACTATTGTCTAAATATTTTTAACAAGGTGGAGTCTTTCTTCAGGAGTAGCTGCCAGGAGCGTGCGAGCAATCTCTAAACTAGGTAGCATAAGCTATCAGCTATCAGCTAGCTGAATATTTGCCCCCCTCTTAAAATCCCATGAAGTTAACCACACGCGGACACTACAGTGTCAAAGCTCTACTGGATCTAAGTTTGCAACCTCGGTTCGGGCCGACATCGGTGAAATCGATTGCGAACCGACAGGAGTTACCCGCTCCATATCTAGAAAAATTGCTGATTGAAATGCGACGAGCCGGTTTAGTCCAATCTGTTCGGGGCTCCCAGGGAGGATATCAATTGGCTCGGGAGCCAGCTCAAATCTCTTTAGGACAAATCTTAGAGGCTGTAGGGGAAACTATTGAACCTTTACCTCGACATTCTCCTGACGCGACCCAACCAGAGGACTGGGTAACATTCAGTTTGTGGAACCGATTGCACAAAAAACTTGCGGTCGCGCTGTACAGTATTTCCCTCGAAGACTTATACTATGATGTCCGCAGTTGGCAAGCTGCTCTCGGAGAAGAAACTAGCTTTATCATTTAGATGGTAAGTTCATTTATTCGATCGCCCGAGAACATGGACGCAACACTTGTTACCTATTCCGGTGGCTGTCATTGCGGTGCTGTCCGCTTCACAGTCGCGGTTGACAAACACTCGTCATCTGACTGCAACTGCTCTATCTGTAAAAAGAAAGGATTTTTGCACCTGATTGTGCCGCCGGAACGTTTTACCTTGCTCTGCGGGGAAGATGTTTTGACAACCTATACATTTAATACAGGCACTGCTAAACATACTTTCTGCCGGATTTGTGGCATTCACTCGTTCTATCGTCCCCGATCGCATCCGGATCAATTCGATGTCAACGTCCGCTGTCTTGACGACTATGCCGTTTCCCAATTTCAGATTCTACCCTTTGACGGTGTTAATTGGGAACAGAACGTACACGAACTGCACGACGAAAGTCATCTCAGCAGTTAAAATCGGCTCTAAAAAATCACACTCCGCTCTTGGTAGCAGCAGTTAAAACAGCAGCTACCCGATCGCACTTGAGCGATCGGACGGACTATCATGTTTAACACTATATATAATGATGCCGGATGAATTTACTGTTTTGATTTTAGCTGCGGTATTGGATTATTCGATCGGCGATCCTTGGGGTTGGCCGCATCCGGTACAGGCGATGGGTTGGGCGATCGACCGCTATACTCGATTTGTCTTTAATATCTGCAACAATCCCGCAGACAAAATGTCTCGCTCCGGCGATCGTCCTCCAGGCGAGCGGCACCAACTGGTTCTACGATGTGCTGGTACAATACTAGCGATCGGGCTGATTATAGGCAGTTATACTGTCAGTTGGTCGATCGTCGTTGCTGCTAGTTGGGTGCATCCTGTTTTAGGCATTGCCCTACAAACCATTTTGCTGGCTAGCTGTTTTGCCGGTCGCAGTTTGAGGGCGGCTGCCGAGGACGTGCTAGCCCCTTTAAATGTTGGAGATTTAGTCAAGGCGCGAGAAAGGTTGAGCCTTTACGTCGGCCGGGATACCGAAAACTTATCTGAGCCAGAAATTCTGCGAGCATTGTTAGAAACTGTAACAGAGAATGCAGTGGATGGCGTGACTGCCCCGCTATTTTATGGATTAGTTGGGTTCGCTCTGCCGCATCTATTATTAACTGTTATCGATCGACCGATCGCTCCTGACTCGATGTGGCATCTGGCGATAGTTCCCTGTGCGATCGCCTACAAAGCAGCTAGCACATTAGATTCTACCGTCGGCTACAAAGAAGCACCATACACAGATTTAGGATGGTTTAGCGCCAAACTAGAAGACGTGCTGACATGGATTCCTTGCCGGCTAACAGTGATTACTTTAGCCCTGATATCTGGCAAACCGATCTACGTTTGGCAGATTTGTCAGAGAGATGCTGTTAAAGATGCCAGTCCCAATTCCGGTTGGAGCGAGTGCGCCTACGCCGCCATCTTGGGAGTACAACTGGGAGGTACAAATTCCTATCGGGGAGTTATCAAACACAAACCGCTGTTAGGCGAGCCTCAAAGTGCGATCGCGCCGCAGCAAATTAACCGAGCATTGCAATTAACTCGGTATTGCTTTCTGATTTGGTTGGGACTATCATTGCTTGTTTATACTTTATTATCTTTTGTTCCCTAACAATAGAACTGACACGCAAACAGATATAGCCCTCCGACAGTAGTCTGGAAGAGCCAAAAAAGTTTGGAAGTTAGTAGTTCTACTCCCAGATTCAACCGTCAACTCAACCTAACATCTCAAATCGTTCGACGCTGGCACTTACCAGAAAGAATTGGTTGAAAGCCCCAAGTCTTTGAGGGAGAAATTAAAATCAGACTATTCATTACTCCAATCTTGGGAGTTAATGGTAGAGTTCGCTCTTGAACTGTCAACTGTCAACTGTCAACTGTCAACTGTTGAAGCCGAAGTCTCACATCTAAAATTGTTCCAACCCTGAGATTAATTTGTCCAATCAATCTAAACTCTAAACTCTAAAATCCTTCGATTCGCCAACAGCCAACCATTAGCTCGCAGCCAGCAATGACTAAAATTATCAAGATTTTATCCCCGGATGAAGTGAGGCGGACTCTCACCCGCGTCGCTTCCCAGATTGTCGAAAAATCAGGAGCTCCTTCGGACTTAGTGCTGTTGGGGATTCATACTAGAGGAGTGCCTTTAGCTCAAATGTTGGCAGCTCAAATTGAAGTCCTCGAACAGGTCAAAGTATGCGTGGGTGCTTTGGATATTACGTTTTACCGAGATGACTTGGATCGAGTTGCGATGCGGACACCGGCTAAAACCGAAATTCCTTTCGATTTGACGGGCAAAACGGTGGTGTTGGTAGATGACGTTATATATAAAGGTAGAACAATTCGAGCGGCTTTGAATGCGGTAAACGATTACGGGCGGCCGGAGAAAATTTGGTTGGCGGTATTAGTCGATCGCGGCCACCGAGAAGTACCGATTCAGCCGGATTTCACAGGCAAAAAGTTGCCGACAGCCAAGGAAGAACAAGTTAAGGTTTATGTTCAAGAACTTGACGGGCGCGACGGAGTGGAATTGATTAAGGGTTGATATCGCCCGTTAACCTCGAAACATCGGGGACACAACGTACCATAAAATCGGCAGTGCAGGAGTTGAACCTGCCTGGGGCGAATTATGAGTTCGCTGCCTAAACCGCTCGGCCAACTGCCGTTAGATCGACTTGTGTCTATCCAACTCAAAAGTAGTATAACATAATTTCCCAGTCCGTGCTAGAACTAGAGAACAAAAATCAAAATCTTTTAGATCTGCCGAACCCGCGATCGCCTGCATCACAACTCTGTGCTGGAGTCGATCGACTGGAATTAGCAGTTTCTAGGATTTGGAATCAACTTTATAGGCAATGGCAGTCAACAACCCACCGTTAAATCGGAGTACCGACTATAACGGGGGCTTGAAAGATAGCCCTAGTTGACCAGACTCAGGCAGTAATGCCTACGTTAGTGGCAAGCGTTTAAGTTCTTACCTACGGATGCGTAGCTAGTCCGTAGCTCTAAAACTCTTAGGTTAAACAGTCATTTGGGAGACAGTGCCAAGCGAGAAAGTACCGACCACTAACTTTGTCGAAGCTAACATTACCGGAGCAATCCGAGAGGGAGCAATCCCCAAATTAAACGCCCCACTGAGGCGGGTAAGCGAAAGAACAATATCAGCAGCCTCTATCCTGTAATGTAAGCAGGTATGCCAGGGAGAATAACCACTTTTGAGGCGCAACGGTTTCTTTTTATGGAGATACATAATGCAGTATAGACCCTGGCCTCCCTTTTCTCTCACCGCCAAGCCGAGTACAGCTTTGGCGGAAGTCTCCAGGGAGGAAGAAAGGTGAATTCGACGGTAGTGCTGACTCTTATTCTGCTCGGTCTGATGTTTGGAGCAGGTGTGACGAGTTCTGTTTGGGGATTTACTATAGGTCGCGAAGCCTTGAAAGGAACGACTCAACCTGATGTTCGCCCCAGCAACAATTCTGGCAGCGGCAAGCAGGGAGCTGCGGCTAGCAAAGACCAAGTGAGCATTTTGAAAGAAAAAGACATTCTCAAAACCGTCAAAGCGCGGGTAGAAGGTCGCGATCCAGACAAAAAAACAGCAGCGACAAATACTAAAGCAGACAAGGCAAGCTCTAAATCTGCCACAGCCAAAAAACCGGCTGCGGCAAATACCAGTGCCAAGTTTCCCCTGAACAGTCGCGACGGGGGAGTAACTCTGGAAGTGAGCGCTGCCAGCCAGCGCAGCAACTCGATGATGCTAGACGTGAGCATGAAAAACGAAGGTTCCCAAGCTGTCAGGTTTCTCTACAGTTTCTTGAACGTCACTGACAATCAAGGGCGGGCTCTTTCGGCGACTGCTGAAGATTTGCCGGCGGAACTTCCACCCAACGGGCAGGTGTATTACGGTACGGTGAGTATTCCCACAGCTTTGCTGGAAAATGCGAAGGAAATTTCGCTGACGCTGACAGATTATCCAGGCCAAAAACTCCAGTTGCAAATATCTGGCATTCCAGTGGCAAAGTAATAGCATTGGCGATTGGCGATCGACAATTGGAAATGACTGATGAATTAAGTGTTTGGATCGCGGGCTTACATTTGCATTATTTTTGCACAATGGTACAAGACAAAAGGAGACAAAACCTCCAGACTGATTCTCAGGTTCGATCGAGAAAGTTGTTCTAGGGCTAGAAACTGTAACTAGATTGTTAGACAAAGCTGCCCATATGTGCCCGATCGTGGGTAGCTTTTGTTTTGTGTTAGGTTTTCCATACTTGCTGCGGTGTCTGATATTGGTCACAATAAGACGGTGCAAGCAAGAAATATATGTCGCGATCCAAATAAAGAAATGCCATGCTACTCGGATTTAAAACCGAATTAAAACTCAATACCCGACAGCGAATACTGCTAGCCAAACATTGTGGGGTAGCGCGTCACGCTTGGAATTGGGGACTGTGGTTAACCAAAAACATTCTCGACCACAATCAAGCCAATCCCAATGAAAAACTCAAATTTCCTACAGCTATTGACCTGCACAAACTGTTAGTAGTTATGGTAAAATCAGAGAATGCTTGGTATTACGAATGCAGCAAATCTACACCGCAGAGCGCATTAATAGCATTGCGAGAAGCATGGAAACGGTGTTTTAAAAAGACTGCTGGCGTACCAAAGTTTAAGAAAAAAGGACGGCGAGATTCTTTCACATTAGAAGGAACAGTCAAAATAAGCGGGAACAACAAAATCCAAGTTCCTGTAATTGGCATCCTTAAAACTTATGAAAGGCTACCGCAAGTATTGACTAAATCTTGCACGATATCCCGGATTGCCGACAGGTGGTTTATCAGTTTCAGGTTTGATGTAGAACAACAAGAATCATGCCAAACAAATATTGTAGGAGTTGACCTCGGTATTAAAGCATTGGCTACTCTATCGACAGGTGAAGTAGTTATCGGTGCTAAATCCTACAAAAAATATGCAGCAAAGCTCTCAAGAATGCAATGGTTGAATCGGCATAAAGTCATCGGTTCGAGTAATTGGCAAAAAGCACAAGTCAAGATAGCTAGACTGCATAGAAAGATAGCTAACATCCGTAAAGATACGTTGCACAAACTAACGACATTACTTGCCAAAAACCACGGTGTAATAGTCATAGAGGATTTGAATGTATCTGGGATGATGGCTAATCATAAACTGGCTGCATCTGTTGCTGATATGGGTTTCTTTGAATTCCGCCGCCAATTAACCTAGAGCGTGCAAATTGTACGGTTCAAAGTTGGTAATAGTTGACCGTTGGTTCCCAAGCTCAAAAACCTGTTCTAATTGTGGAACCAAAAAAGAAACACTCTCTCTGAGTGAGCGAATGTTTGAATGCAGCCATTGTGGTTTTAAGATTGACCGTGATTTGAACGCAGCGATTAATTTGTCAAAAACCGTCAGTTAGGCGGGGCTAGCCTGCGGACTGGTGAGTGCCGACATTACCAGGTTGAAACAGGAAGTAAGGTTCAAAGTCCAGCTTTGTATAAGGTTGGGTAGGTTTGGGTAAGTCTTATATAACGGAGAATTGTGTCACTTTTAGGGGCTAGAGTTCAGGAGATAGCTGATTTACCCGCGATGAGTTGGGCAGAAGTGCTGTCGCGGTTGCTGTCAGTGCTGCTGCTGATTGCGATCAATGCTTTTTTCGTGACGGCTGAGTTTTCGATGGTGACGGTACGCCGATCGCGCATCAATCAATTAGTCGAGGCCGGCGATGTTCCGGCGATAACTGTTCAATCTTTGATACACAGTATCGAGCGATTGCTCTCGACAATGCAGTTGGGAATCACTCTTTCTAGTTTAGCTCTCGGCTGGATTGGAGAAGATACGATCGCCGTTCTCATCCGAATGTCGATCGGCTATTTGCCGCTACCAATTTATATCAAATCGGCGATCGCCCATTCTGCCAGCATTTCAATAGTAACTTTTTTCCTGCTAGCTTACCTGCAAATCGTACTCGGCGAAATCCTGCCCAAATCTGTAGCCTTAGTTTATTCCGAACAGCTAGCCAGAAGTTTAGGGCCTCCGAGTTTATTGATTTCCCGCTTGTTCAATCCCTTTGTGTCGTTTCTCAATCAATCCACGCGATCGCTATTGCAGCTTGCGGGAATCGAATACGAGCGCACGCACCAGCCAGTTACGCCCCAAGAACTGCAATTAATTATAGCGACTTCCAGCGAATCTAGCGGCTTGGAAGCAGAAGAGCGAGAATTGCTGAATAACGTGTTTGAATTTGGCGAAGTTTGCGTAGAAGAAGTGATGGTGCCCAGGCCCAGCATTGTGGCACTTCCCAGTACGGCTACGTTTCAAACTTTGCTCGACGAAATGGCGATTTCCAACCATTCCCGCTATCCCGTCACGGGAGATTCTTTAGACGATATTATCGGGATTATTGGCTTCAAACAACTGGCGAAACCCTTAGCGGAAGGTTTGCTATCTCCCGACACGCCGATTGTAACTTGGATTAGTTCGGTGAGATTTGTGCCGGAAATGATGGTGCTGGGGGAATTACTGCCTTTGATGCAGAGTTCGTCGGAAGAAATTGCGATCGTCGTCGATGAATTTGGCGGCATTTCCGGGTTGGTGACGCTGAGGGATTTGATCGCTGAAATTATCGGCCGCACTTACGAGTCGCCCGACAACAAAGAGATTGCTTTACAAGTATTGGACGATCGCACTTTTTTAGCGCAAGCACAGTTAAATGTAGATGATATCAATCAAATATTGAATTTGGACTTGCAGGTGACAGACGAATATCAGACAATCGGAGGTTTTCTGAGTTATCAGTTGCAGAGAATGCCGGCGGTTGGGGAAGTTTGGCGCTGCGAAAATGCGGAACTTACAGTAGTTTCTGCGTGCGGGCCCCGCTTGGATCAAATTCAAATTCGTTTGCTGGATGCGGCTGCGGAGGATTCTGTTGGGGATAGCTTCGCCGCGCGCGATTTGCCAGAAGTTGCATCGCCTGGTGGGGAAGTTGGGGAAAAAGGGCGATCGAATGGCGGTTTGAGAGGTGCGGCGAAGTTTTCGAGTTAAGAGTATTTTAGTTAACGCCGATATAATCTACCCGCTCGAAGTCGCTGCGTACCAAATCATCTAACGTCGGGCCTTTGGGGCGCAAATTAAGGCGATCGCCAGCCCTCACATTTTCGTAATATACGTAGGGAATATAGATATCTTGCTCCTCCATAAAAGCGTCAGTAAATCTAAAACCACTCTCAATGTCCTCAGCTTTAATCTCACGAAAGTTAGAGAGGAATAGGAGATCCATTTCTTCCTCAAAGTACAGCATCTCTGCAAATGCACCTCCGTCGTAGCAATTATAACCAATATAACCGCAAGTATCGCTGCATTTGTAGTAGATGGCGCGAGTGGATGGGAATCTGGAAAGAGTGATCGCATCTCCCTCTCCAAATACAAGGCTACCGGGCCTATAAGTCAGTTGCTCAACGATCGTCCAAGGGTGTCCTCGGAACTGAAATACAATATAGCTCTCGGTGGTAATGTCGATTTCGCGATCGTAGATATCCCGTTCCCAAACATCCGCACGTCTCGCCCTACTAAATTTTTCCGCCACTGACTCAATAGGAGCGCGAACGAGAAGTAGATTTTGGTTTCTGTCAATTGTTTCAATACCTCGGCGCTGTTCAATAGACATATATTTTACCATTGAGTAAAGTATGAATGAGTAGATGATTAACCTTTGATATTTACAAGATTTATTGCAGAGCGAGTTCCTACGACAGATACTAGGATCTGAGTATTTAACTGTAAGTGATATAAATCACCTATTGCCATTATAGATGTCATATCTGGAGCCAGAAAGGCATGAGATATGTCTACATATAGCCTTTCTCAAAAACATGAGGTATAACTGACAGTTTATATAACCACTAAGATCAGAGGGCTAAAGCCCAACAACGTACCTCATCTTTCTAAAAATCGCTATAACTAATATTTAAACAGTACCTGTAATGCTGAAACACCGCTACTTAATTTATGCTTTTTCTTCTGTCCTTATTGCGTCTCTACCTATTTTTCAAATTGTAGCGAATGCTCAGGAAGAACCAGGTTGCTTTATACTTGATTCATCAGGTAAAGTGAATAGACTCGATCCTTTATGCAAGCGTGATGAACAGCAGAAATTAAAAAATGCCATGAAAGCTCAAGAACTTTATCAACAAGGGTTCGACCTCGCTCGCAGAAGGTTGTACAAAGAAGCAGTTGAAACTTTGACTCAAGCAATTAATCTCAATCCTGGCTTTGTAGAAGCGCATATGGTTCGCGCTGATGCTCAAACTTTATTAGGCAACCTACAGGGTGCAGTAGAAGATTTTCAGAAAGCTATAGATATCTACAGGGCTAGAGGACAATCGCAAATAGCTGATATGCTTTTAGTTCCATTGAATTCGCTGCAAAATGAAATTAAGTTTAACCAGGAAAACAAGGGTAAACCAGAAGTTGAGGATGAGCCGGAAGGTAAATAAGACAATATTTGATCAAGCCAACTCAACTTCAATTATTGTAGCAACATTTTTTTGAATTGGTATTATAGCATTTCTCAAAAAGATGAGGTATAACTGACAGTTTATACAACCACTAAACTCAGAGGGCTTAAGCCCAACAACGTACCTGACTTTTTTGATGACCGCTATATGTAGGGATTTTGATGGGAGGACGATCGCAAATATGTCATATGTCGATCGCCTTTTAGATTAAAACCAAAACAAAATTCAAAATAAACAGGACAATAACTAATGTTGGAGGAACAAGCTAAAGTCCTTTAATATCAAGCTTTGTGCTGTTCGTCAGAGTTTTTGGCGTATCAAGCATTCGGGAAAACTTCCTCTGAAAACATACGGCGCAGAATCTCATAGAAGGGCTCGCAATACACCGCTTGTTGGGGTGACAGATATGCCCCAATCTCCTTACGCAGTAGGTGAGTCATCTGGCTGACGAGCTCCCAACTCACATTCAGTCGAGGGTAAATCATCACGCACAGCGGAAACAGTTCGGTTTCTAGCGCGTGCAAATTGCCTTCTAGCAAACAAACCCACATATAAACCTGAAACATCTCGACATCGCGAATACTTGATGTACGGATGCGATCGCTGCTGAGGGGCCCAGAATAACAACGATAGCGCGGGTAGAGTTCATTTACTCGATCGACTACCCGTTCAGCAATCTCGGTCATCTTCGACATTAGCAGGCGCACAGATTGCAGCGCAACTGAATCCGATGGATGGTTTGCAGCAGCTTCGTAGGCGCGTGGCAGTGGCATATACAGATGATCGTCTAGGATTTTGACGTAGTTACCAAAATTTTCCTGTTCTCCCTCGGGAAGCAATTCCATCAACTGCATTCCCGTGTAGTGATATTGCATCGCCACAAAGCCAATCACGCGAGGATCAATTTCTGTTACCTGCTGTCGGACTTGTCCGAGAATTGGACTCACCTTGTTGACTATACGATAGGGTGACAATTGCTCGCTATATGCTTCGATCGCCAACTTATAAACTTGATGGATGCCACCAGAAATATACCAAGGATCGATCAGATCCGTATCTATACCGTGTTCAACTAACGTTTCTGACAATAGATAGTCAGTTTTCGTCCATGATTTTGCACTCACTGAACGCAGCGATGTCAACATTTGTTTTGCCATACTGATACGCCGTCGTTCGATAAATTTATCCTCACCCACAACCGCAGGGGCACCGCTTTTCATCTGTTGTAGATACTTTTGGGCGAAGGAAACAGATAAGTCTACCGATGGTGACAGCGGATTGAATGATGTGGAACTGAGAAAGGAAGGATTAGTAGTCATAGATTTAGTATTTACTCTGTCAAGGTTAGATGCTGCTGATGGTTTTCAACTCACACATTCATTTTTTGTGAGATACAATTGCGCGAATGCTTGAGTAGATTTAATCTAGAATTTGGTAGCAAAATGATGGCGATAATAGCGATCGCTCTTGTTTGTTGAAGCATTCGACTTTAACTATAATCTCCTAGAACTCCAGGATTCAATCGTATAAATACTGATAAATATAATAAATTTCGCAGCCGCCATTTGCGAGTCAATACCGTACTTGTAAGTAGACTTTGAAATTAAATAGCTGGCTGACGTTGTGCAATGCCTATATACCAAGCTGGTAAAGTCAAAAAACGGCAATTGTCGCTGTAACAGAACTCCTTATTTTGCCGAAATACCGAAGCTAGAGACTATTATTGTTCAAAATTAGCCTAAAATTGCTTGATTTAACGATCGTGCTAGACAGTGCTGGCTGTATGTACCCAGCACTGTTCGGCAGAATAAATTTAAACTCCACAAAAAGCAGAAAATAGCGATTTTGCTTTATATTTTTTAATACTTCAGTCAAATAAAATTTATCGAGGTTTGTAGTGAGGACTTTAGTCCTCTGAATATGCGGACTTAAGTCCGCACTACAAACACTTTTATTGTCAGGTTTGTAGTGAGGACTTTAGTCCTCTGAATATGCGGACTTAAGTCCGCACTACAAACACTTTTATTGTCAGGTTTGTAGTGAGGACTTTAGTCCTCTGAATATGCGGACTTAAGTCCGCACTACA
>NZ_JAHRFA010000001.1:84422-91022 GCF_020883045.1 Microcoleus sp. CAWBG58
AGGTTTGTAGTGAGGACTTTAGTCCTCTGAATATGCGGACTTAAGTCCGCACTACAAACACTTTTATTGTCAGGTTTGTAGTGAGGACTTTAGTCCTCTGAATATGCGGACTTAAGTCCGCACTACAAACACTTTTATTGTCAGGTTTGTAGTGAGGACTTTAGTCCTCTGAATATGCGGACTTAAGTCCGCCGCTTGCAAACCTGCAATATTAAGCGTAAGGCACGGGATCTTTTAATCCCAACTCGTCAAAAGCAGCCAGCCGCAGCCGACAAGAATCGCAAACGCCACAGGCACTTTCGCCGCCTGAATAACAAGACCAAGTTTGCTCCCAAGGCACTCCCAACTTGTTGCCCAATTCAATAATTGCGGTTTTTTTGAGTTCGATCAAAGGTGTGACAATCTTAATAGCTTCTCCTTCCCTTCCTTGCTTGGTTCCCAACCGAAATACTTCCTGCATGGCTTGGATGTAATCGAGGCGGCAGTCGGGATAGCCGGAATAATCTAAAGCGTTGACACCGATGTAAATTCGCTGAGCTCCTAGGGTTTCGGCGTAGGCGAGGGCAAAGCTGAGAAAAATGGTATTTCTAGCTGGAACGTAGGTAACGGGGATGTTTTGCGACATTTCTGCCAGATTGCGATCTTTGGGCAATTCTATCCGATCGTCCGTCAAAGCCGAACCGCCCCACTGCGTCAAGTCAAAGTTTACCACCTGATGCATCTTAACCTGTGCTGAAAGTGCGATCGCCCGTGCAGATTCTAACTCTCGCCGGTGTCTTTGCTTGTAGTCAAAGGATATCGCATAACATTCGCAGCCGTCGGCTTTCGCTTGATACAAAACTGTTGAGGAATCCAGCCCTCCCGACAATAAAATCACTGCTTTCACTTAAAATATCCTCGATTGCATCAGGTTTTATATTTTATATCAAATTTGTTGTTACTTGACAAGATAGGACGGCGGTTGAAACCGCGCCTACAAAAACAAAGGACGGCGGTTGAAACCGCGTCTACAGAAACAAAGTCTGCCTCCGCAGACTGAAGAAGATAAAATAATTTTAACTTCCCAGTTTTCTTCAACCGGCGTCCGGCGGGTTTTGTTTGTATAGAGGCGGTTTTAACCGCGCTCGTCTTCATGCAACAAATCGTCTAGTTCCCGGTAATCGGGCGTTGTATCAATTGCTTTACCCTGCCGCACAACTGTGCGATCGCGCTGCAATCTAGATAACAATTCGCTAAAATTTCGCGCCTCAAACAAAATCAAATCTGCTGGCAAACCAACTCCGATTCGTCCTAAATTCGGCAATCCCATTAAGTCGGCTGGTGTGGTTGTCACTGTGCGCGGCCAATTTTCCCAAGGCCGATCTAAATGGGCGATCCGGGCTGCCATATTCAACACTTCCAAAACATCGCGATCGCCAAATCCGTAGAACGGATCGCGACAATTGTCACTAGCCACTGCCACGGGAATTCCTGCTGCATTAAGTTCGTGCAGCAGCGTGACTCCCCGCCAGCGCGGTGTACGCCCAGATTGTCTGTCTTGCAGGTAAAGGTTGCACATCGGCAAGCTGACAATGCCAATATTTGCCTCCTTGACTAATGTCAAAGTTTCTGTTACTAAATCTGGCGGTTGTACGGCTAAACTACAGCAATGCCCGCAGATTATTTGACCTGCAAATTTATGTCTAATAGCGGTTTTTGCGACTTCACGCAGTGTGGTTGATTCTGGATCGTCGGTTTCGTCGGTGTGGAAGTCGAGGTTTAAACCGCGTTCTTGGGCTAAGCTAAATACGCGATCGAGTTGTTTGTCTAAATCGGGATTCATGTAGGCGACGCCACCGAGAATCCCGCCGACTTCTGCCATTCTGTCTGCTAATTTTTCCCCCTCGGGTGTCAGGAAATAGTCGAGGGAAACTAGGGAAACTGCTTGCAAAATTAGCCGATCGCGCCATTCGGCCTGCAACGCTGTAAATGCTGCTAAACTAACGGTTCCCTGTTCTCCTGCACTGTCGATGTGAGTGCGGATCGCCTTGCTTCCGTGGGCGTAGCTGCACTTAAGTCCGAATTGCATCCGCCGGTAAACATCCTCTGCATTCCAGTGTTTTTGGGCATCAGCCTGTACTGTCTCGATCGCGCTAGCAAACGTTCCATCGGGATTGGGCGATCGTTCCCAGATATGTCCTTTGTCTAAATGCGCGTGCATATCGACAAAACACGGGAAAATTAAGCTCTCTTGCAAGTCTACAATGGGGATACCTGCAAGTTGGGATAAAGGTTTCTTACCTCTCGGGATGATTTGGGCGATCGCACCGGCGGCAATTTCCAGATCCACCAGACAAAAATTGCGATCGGCTGTTGTGGGGATAGTAGACTCTAAATTGGCGATCGATTTGATCTCTAGAAGAGATGTGGGTACGCGACCATTTTTTAGCAAATAATTAGATGTAGCTGGCAACATGAAATTTTGTAGTTAATATTTTATCGACTTGACAGTTATTGAAGATGTCGGTTGTAGGGGCGCGTACTGACTAATAATTTATGAAACAATCCAGTGTGTTAATGCTCTCATCCGCCCTCCTCTCATTAAATGAACCCTATGGCGTTATACAATAACATTGTTTTTGGTGTACAATGCCAGAAAAAGGCTCGAAGCTGGCGATCGCACGGCGATGCGTATTTTAATTGCAGACTAATGTGTTGCAGGAGTTCAAGATATGAGGTTTCAAGAACTAATGTCAAACGTGCTGCACGGGTTGGGTATCCCTCGCATTGACCGTTTAGTTTCCCTGAGCCATCTCAAATACAATGCTATTATCAATTCTGGCATTCAAGTAGTCGATCGCCTCCCATTCCCAAAGATTGGATTCCCGCAGGCGCACAAGTCGAAATCGCCGCCAAAAAAGCTGTCGGCTACTGCACGCCAGACCCTGTGCCAGATGCTACAATTATTGCAGAAGCGATCGGACGCGATGCCAGGAGATTCAGAGGGCAAAGACACCACTGTTCGGGAACAGTTGCGCCTTTGCCAAATTAAATTTATTACTGGTTTGTGATCAGTCAGGGTAGGTTATGGCTAATTTGCGTTCTACTGTGATCGTAAAAACAGATATTTGCGGATATACCGCCCGAGTTAAAAAATTATCTCAGTCGGACTTAAGTAGTTTGTTGAACGAGCATAAAACTTTTATTTCAGATATTAGCACCAGAAATGAAGGAAGTTTGATCAAAGGCGAAGGTGATTCATTTTGGCTGATTTTTCCCAGCGTCACAGCCGCCGCGATGGCAGCATTAGAAATGCAGCAAGAATTGAGAACCCAACAATCTAGCAAATCGAACGACGAACGATTGGCTATTCGCGTGTCGATTACCTTGGGAGATGTCCTGCATCAAGATAAAGATATCTTTGGCGATACGGTGAATTTAACAGCGCGCATAGAATCAGTAACTCCTCAGGATGAAATATATTTGTCCCAAGCAGCATGGCTGGCGCTCAACAAAGCAGAAGTGCAAACATCTTTTGTCAACGAGTTTTCTTTAAAAGGGATGAGCGAACCTGAAAAGGTTTACAAGGTTGACCAAAGTTACAAGACGCGAATTGTGGAAAATCAAGCAATAATCAAAGCGGATTTGAGAGGTTTTATTGCTTATCAAGAATCTAATTCTATCAGAGATGTTGAATATTTGCTCACCAACTTTGATACTTTTGAAAAAAACATTTGTGAAGAATACGGCGGCACAATTCGCAGTATTGTTGGCGATTCGCATTTGTTGACCTTCCCCGAAGCTCACTCAGCCTTAGCGGCCATGGAAAGTTTGTGCGAAAATTGGAAACTTTTCATACACGGTCACAAAATACCTTGCGGTTTGTCGGTGGGAGTTGCTAAAGGAAATTTGTATATATTCCGCTCTTGCACTTACGGAAAAGATATTAACATCGCCGACAGGCTGGAAGATTTAAGTAAAATAGTATCTCCAGCTACAGAAAAAAATTCCGTGATAGTTTCCGATCAAATCAAACGCGAAGTTAGCGGCTCGAAGTGGGAATACAAGCTGATCAAAATCGATAAAAATGCGATCTTAGATAATCTGTTAGATTACAGTCAGTTTGACTTTTTTCAGGAAAACGATGTTTACCGATGTTTAGTTGTTTGACACTCCGCTGTCGTTCTACGGTAGTTTGTAGTGCGGACTTCAGTCCGCAAAATCGAGCAGACTCAAGTCCCCACGGGCGATCGCATCTGATTGCGGTTAATGGATCAAACACGATATAGCCCTCTTTTGTGAGATAGTCAGGGAGTTGAATTTTCTGTTGATAGTTTCCCTCTCTGACAGCATTTATCAAGTCGTAGAAACTCCGAAAAGTTCGATCGAATACTTTCAGGGTTTGTTCGGCTATATCAGTATTCAACTGTTGATAGTCCTCGTTTCCCTTGCAGTAGTAATAGTTCCACTCGTAACGAACGTGTTTGCCAGATTGGAAGCAATACTATCTAACTGTATAAAACCATACACTGTCAAGGTTTTGACCCAAGCCACAGAGTTCTCGCAAGGTGTTAAACTCTTTGGTGGCAAGTCCGCGTATCTGATTTTTTGAGTCAGGTACATAGAGCTTTCCCTAGAAGTATGGCTAGTCTAGGAAAAGCCTAGCCAAAATGTAAAGCCGATGCTCAAAACACGGGGTTTCAAACCAAAAATTTTCGATGAAGTTGAATAATATAGAGCTAGAGGCTGTAAAATATCTGAGAACACCTGCTGCGATTCGCCAAAAGTGCGATCGGCTTTTTAACTTAGCCTCAGAAAATAAACTCAATTTTTTCTGTGTCGATTTATCCGAACTCGACAAAGCAGCAAATTATGCAATCAACACAACCCGCCAACAGTATCCCGATTTTAATATTCCGTTTCACAGTCGGTGGCGGCATTTTGAAGCTGGCAACCAACTGCGCCTCGCTCAATTCGATGCAGCTTTAACAGAATTTTCAGCCATAGAACAAGCTAAAATCAAATTTGATTTAGCCATTGTCAGCGTTTTACTCGATGCCAGTGCCGGCGCAGATTGGCAGTATTGCGAAGCAGAAACCAAAGAAGTTTATCGCCGTTCAGAAGGGTTGGCAGTAGCCACTTTTCGGATGTTTAGTCAGGGTATTTTTTCCAGCAATCCAAATTTTCCTTGGCAAGCCGATTTTCGCGGGCTTTCTCAATTAAAATTAGAAACCTTAGCGGCCGGATTTCAAGTAAGTCGAGACAATCCGCTAGTTGGTTTAACAGGCAGATTAGAATTATTGCAGCGTTTGGGGAATGCAATTTGCCAACATCCATTATTGTTTGGCAGCGAGAACCAGCGTCCCGGCAATTTGGCACAATACTTGCTTGACAGTGTGGTTTCTGGAGTCAAAACTGTGGATTGTGCTGAAATATTGAGCGCTGTTTTGACAGGTTTTGGGGAAATTTGGCCGGGAAAATATGCCATTGGTGGCGTTAATTTAGGTGATGTTTGGCGGCATTCGGCTTTGCAAGGAGAAAATCTGGGAGATGAATTTGTGCCGTTTCACCAACTCTCGCAGTGGTTGACTTATTCGCTGTTGGAACCGCTGCAAGAACTCGGTTTGTACGTCGTGGGATTGGACGAGTTGACGGGATTAGCGGGGTATCGTAACGGCGGTTTGTGTTTGGATATGGGGCTTTTACGGGCAAAAGATTGGGCTATTTTTGAGCAGAGGTATTTGCCCGGTTCGGAAGTTGTAGTAGAATGGCGATCGCTCACTGTGATTCTTTTAGATAAAATTGCCACAGCTATGAGAGACAAGCTGCATTTAAGTGCGACAGCATTGCCGCTGGTGAAGATTTTGCAGGGAGGAACTTGGGCAGCGGGGCGGAAAATTGCGACAGAATTGAGGGCTGGTGGAGTACCGCCAATTCACATTGAAAGTGACGGGACTTTTTTTAATAGTTGACAGTGGACAGTTGACAGAAGTCAAGCGTGAAGTCAGAAGAAGGAGGAAGGTTCGGAATGCAAGTCCGATGGCACTGAAAAAGTCTGACTGAATTGTTGTAGCAAGTATTTTTTAAAGCTGTATTTTTTTGCCAAGACATCGTGGTTAAGCGAATTCTAGTTTAATATTAGTCAATATTGATGTTAATTATTAGGTACGTTGTTGCGCTTAAGCGCTCTTTATAATACAATACGGTTTACTTAACGCTTTTGATGAATTTCATCTGACGATTTTTGGATTATAAAGAGGTGAAGTAGATATTAAGAAGATTTTACCGCAGAGAACACAGAGAACACAGAGAGGGGAGGGATAAAAGGTTTTTTTACGACATCCAAAACCCTCGCAATACTCTTCCCTCTGCGCCAAAAGCGCCCCAATACGGTTCAAAACTCTTCTCTTGATGGAGTGGATTGTATTTCAATACGGTTTACTTAATGCTTTTGATGAATTTCATCTGACGATTTTCTGGCAATATAGCCATTTTTGGCAAGTCATATTTTTCTTAAGTCAACTGTATTGCTTTATAATACAATACAGTTTACTTAAGATTGTCCTTATTGCTTTATATCTAAGAAAGAGCGCTTAAGCGCAACTACGTACCTTTATTGCA
>NZ_JAHRFA010000001.1:91122-166670 GCF_020883045.1 Microcoleus sp. CAWBG58
GTATCTATTTTTCGGAGGAGTTTCACGAATAGCAGTATATTAGTCAACTGTATTGCTTTATATCTAAGAAAGAGCGCTTAAGCGCAACTACGTACCTTTATTGCAGTATCTATTTTTCGGAGGAGTTTCACGAATAGCAGTATATTAGTCAACTGTATTGCTTTATATCTAAGAAAGAGCGCTTAAGCGCAACTACGTACCTTTATTGCAGTATCTATTTTTCGGAGGAGTTGTTTTTAAATTCGATAGCTGCATCATTATTTTTTTTGTTATTCAAACGCCTTGGTGCTTTTAATTTTGCTTTCATGCGATAGTGTAATTGCTTGTGTAATGTTTGATATTTGACTGATATTTGATAGTTATCTTCTACCCAAGCCGCAATTTCTTTGTAAGTTGTGAATTCACAGGATTCCTCACTTAACTTTTCGGCAATTCCTGCTATTACTGCTGAGGGAATTATTCTGGGTCTACCTGTTGCTTGCCGTATTTTTAACAGTTCTTGCAGACCGCCAGCACTATATTGTTTTAACCATCTATGCACAGTAATTCTATGTACACCTAAACGTTCAGCTACATCTGTAAGGCTTTGGCTATATCCAGCCTTTAACCAATAAAGTGCCTGGATTTTTGAGCGATTAGTCAAGGTTCGTTGCTGCGACAGAAGTTGTTTTAATGCGTCGGCTGTTACATCAATTCTTTCTTGGTAGTTTACTTTCATAGAACATTCCTCAAAGCCTAAGCGTCATTGTAGCATATTTTTGGGTAAATTCTCTAAGCTTTAGCAGTTTTGATTAGCGCACAAATGACCCGATTCCTTTACGAAATCGGGTCATGCGTGTTATGTTTTTTAGCGGTTATGGTTAGCGGCAAGTGCGATATTTGACGTGATAAACTAAACCGCGATGAGCTAAGTCGAAGGAGTCAACGGTGGCTGTGCCGGCACCGCGGGCTGTCATCGAAGCATTTACTCGCATATTTACACTGTCGCCACAGCGAGACCAAACATCTGCTACAGTGGCTAAGCTATCTCGAACGTTGTAGTTGGTTTCGCCGTTGAAAGTGCGAGAAAAAACGGGGCCTTTGGTTCCAGCAAAAAAGTATTCTGCTCTGAGGTTTCCGGTGGTTTTAGGAGCAACGTAACCGCGATAATCGGCATCGTAAATCGAAATTTGGAAGCCTTGGGGTACTTTGATGGGAATGCTCAAATTGCAGCTTTTTCGGGTCTCTGCTGAGACGTTTCCTTGGGCTACAAACTTATCAAATAGGATGCTGAGTTCTTGACCGTCGGGGCTGACGCTGACGCTCGCGGATCTGTCTGGGCAACCGCTACCGCCGTAGCTTGCACCTAATATTTGAACTGATGGGTTAGCAGCCAAGGCTGGACTGATAGCAGCAGTGGTTAATACTGTGGCTAGCAATAGTTTTACAAATTTCATGGATGTTCTCCTTAATGTTTTTTGTTAGGACAAACCTGAATTATTCAAGGAAGATTGAGGCGATGCCCTTCCAATTAGGAGATGGCAAGCCTTTACTGAAAAGGCAGTCAGACTCTGACTGGGAGCTAGATCGCTGTACCTGGCTCGGAGCTTGGTCAAGTAGCATTAGTTGATGGACTAATACTTGTTTTGTCCTGATACTTTCTAAGATTCATGGCATTTATAGATTGTTCCGGAGAATTCGATGATAAAATATCGATTTTTTTTACAGGCGTTTGCGGGAACAAAGCTCTGTTTTTTTTGTCTGCTGGTGCGCGGAAAAATGTTTTTTCAGTAGCAAATTTTTCCCGGTGGCTATTTGTTGAGAAAAGATGCTTGAATTCTGGAATCATAGGCTTCGTAGATGTAGTAAAATGATCTGTCTGGTAGCGGGTAACGGTAAAAAAGAGGAGAGATGTATTCTCAGGCAGATCTAGGTAGGGAGAGATGATAGTAAGGTAGATTAACTCTTCACAAAAAAATGAGTTAGTGTTATCGACCATCTTTTGATACAGCACAAGTTAACTCTCGTGCTGCAAGCTCAAGCGCACACGGGAAAATTTCGTTAACTGCTGAAAGAAATTGGGATGCTGCTAGCCTGTGAGGTGACGCGAGATTTGCTGCTGAAATACGAAGAAATGGAAATGCCGATCGCTAAAGTGAGATGTTTTGATTGTCGATCGCATTCTGGTTGCTGCTAACTCAGCAGTGGCGGCAGTCGATCGCCCTAAAGAAGTGAATCCGAAGTCTATTAAGTTTTTGTCCTTGCTGGCTGCGTCAGAGTGCGATCGATACTCCAACACTCGGACTTAAGGGTAGAGGTCGCTCTCAAACAGTCAACTGTCAACTGTCAACTGTCAACTGTCAACTGTTTAAGGCCCTCTGTAAATTTAATCAAATACATTTTTGCTGTATATGCGAATACATTCATTTAACAAAACTTTGTTAACATGAATCTTGGTTTGATATTGCCATAATTTATAAATAGTTACATCTTTATGTCAGGAAAAACCTATATATAGCAAGGATTACAGGACTCTTAAGATTTTATTCATAGATTGCATTATCAAGATGTATTTACTGCATCTTATCGTTAAATTCTATGTATTTAGTATAACTAATGGCAGCAATTAGTACATAAAATAGAGGTATGATGCTCACTGCTTACGATCGACTAATAACTTTTTTTGAACGAGGAAAAAAACAATGGAGACTACAGCGCAGAAGCAAGCCCCACATCAGACTGCTGAGGAAGTGAAAATTAACGATATCAACAGCTTGGAGTTTGAGCTTTGGGCTAAAGCGGTCAAACGACAGATGATTGCAGCACTCTCTAAAAAGGCCGCGATCTAACATCTCTGGGTTTTTGTGTGCAAGTGGTGTAAATTAACTTAACAAAATTGTTGTCTGCATTGTTGTCCGATCTCTATAGGGGGAGATCGAGAGAAGAGAAGGAGAGGAGAGGAGAGGAGAGGAGAGGAGAGGAGAGGAGAGGAGAGGAAAACTTTTTCCTGGTTTTGGACGCACGGGTGGCGGGAAACCGTTTTTTTGCGGAAATACTTCTGTTGCGACGGGCAGAAATGGTAAAAAAACTGGTTTCTTTGTACCAAGACTGCGTCCGTGACTTTTCCCTCTGCCGAAGGTTTTTTGCCGGATTACGATCGCTTGTCAACCGCCGCTAGCAATCGCAGATTTCCGTCTTGAATCTGCACTGCTTTGACGGTTCCGACAGCGACTCTTTGTTGACCGTTAGCCATCGCTACTTCTATCTTAATCTTGGGGTCAGCCTGCAAGCCCAGGCGCCCCCACAACCATTTGATTTGAGTAGTAGGAAAAGAGCGGACTTGTACATCTGCAAAGGGCGGATTAACCCAGCGGGTTCCGTCGTAAAAACTGGCTACTTGTACCTGATACCAAACTTGTTCTCCGGTCAATTTTAACTCGTTTTTGGCTTCTGGTTCCAGCCACTCAGCGGGATTGATACTACTAATTAAAGTAGCAGAACCCATAATTTGACTTTTGTGGTCTTCTAAACTTTCAGCTTGAGAAATTGCTTCCTCAAGTTTATTGACCAAATTGCGAATTCTAGTTCGAGTTTCGCTGTCAGTATCTGGTTGCTGGTCGAGCCAATTCATCGCCTCGCGAGTTCCGTCTTGAGAGGCTACAATCAGGGTACCCCAAGCTTTGACATCGGCGTCAGCCGCATTGACTCTCAAGGCGGCGTCTACGCGGTTCATGATCCGCCCGCCTTCATTTTTGAGGGTGGTGGCAATTTCGTGGGTGTTGCTGGGATCGGCTTCAAATACTTGCAAAGCTTGACTCCAGCGGCCGTCTATCAATTCTGCGAGAACTTGTTGGCTGGGACTGGCCCAAGATGCGATCGCCTGAGCACGGGTAATTTTAGCGTGAAATTCGATTATTTCTAGTTGAGCTTGGGCGACTGCGGGCCAATTCTGACCGGCTTTGGCTTTAGCCGAACGCATGACATTTAATCCGGGAGACCAAAGTCCGCTTTTTGCCAGTCGCAGCCCATTTTTATAAGTCTGGTCATTGAAGGCAAATTCTTCTAAGGAAATCGCGGTTAATTGAACTGGGTTCGGGATAAATTTGCGCGGGCCAATTTGATAAATGGTAAATTGGGGTTCTAAACCAATTGTTTGGTCGATCGCCAATTGGGGGTTTTGCCCCTTCACAATTTGCTGCCAATTCGGGGCTTGTCCGGCGACACTCGCCCAATCCAACAGCGAGATTAAATGATTTTGGCTGGGGTTGTAGCGCACGACTTGTCCGTAGGGAATTTTCTTGTCGCCCCGCACGAGTTTACCGCTGACATTAAACCAAATGCCCAATTCGGGGGGCTTGCCGTCAAAGCGGCGCAGTTCTGTCAGCGGTAGCGACTGATTTGAGGCTTGATTGTTGGATCCAGATTCATCCAAAGAAGCAATGACAAAAGATTCCGCCGGGCCTTCTATATTCACAGAACTTGCTAGCTGAAAATACTGTACGGTATCGGAATCGCGATCGGGAAGTTGCACCCGCTTGTACACGCGAAGTTCGACAATTTGACGGCAAGGATTTTTGCAAACTGTAGAAGCATTAACAGTCCTTTCCACCATCACCGGCAACAGCAAATCGGAAATAGAATTATCTGCGGATTTCTCAACAGGAAGCGGTAGGGGTTCTCCGGTGATGAATCCTAATTTGCGGATGCTGGCTTTGATTTGATCGAGAGTTTGGATGGTATCTCTGCTACCTGTAGGCAGGCGCGACCATCCGGGTACAAACTGAGAGATCAATCTGTTGCCGTTGGGATCGACAATTAGCTGGTAACTCAGCCAAGCGCCACCTCCCATCAAAGCTGCACAGCCGCACAAGACGCTGAGGGCTGTCAAATTAGCTACCAGTCTTTTCCAGGGATATCTGGCGGGAGTTGGGGAACCAGGTATGGGAAGCTGGGACTCTTGAAGTTTTTTGGCGCGTCGGTTTTGGCGGCGGCTTCTTGTCGGAGGAGGAGCAACTTTGCGATTTTCTGGGGGTTTGGCTCGATTTTTTGAGGAGTTTATTTTGTGTTCCATCGTCGAAATTTTAGAATTTAGATTTTAGAATTTAGAGTTTAAAATTGGAATAGCCGATCGTACTGCCGACCAATGATATCCCAGGTATATTGGCTTTCAACGAGCGATCGCGCGTTCAGAGAGAGTTCCTGTCTTAGTTGATAATTTTCAAACAAACTGGTAATCGCCTCAACATACTCCTGAACTTCGTTTGCCCGCAAGGCCCTTGTCGGTTCTGGCCCGCCACCAACGGTTAAACCCTCCAAACCTCGATCGCTAGCAACTACAGGCGTTCCAGCCGCCATCGCCTCCAAAGTTTTATTTTTAATTCCAAAACCAATCCGCATGGGCACCACACAAACAGCAGCCTGATGCAAATATTCTGCCACCCTTTGCACCCTGCCTACTACTCGAATTCCCGGAAGTTTCCCCAAGGCAAGGACTTCGGGGACTGGCGAGGTGCCCACCAAGGTGAGGGTAACATCGGCATACCGCTGCTGCAACTTTGGGAGTACCTGCAAACTGAGAAACCTGGCCGCGTCTATATTGGGCAAATTGTTCATGGCGCCTGCAAAGATTAAGGTGTGTCCTCCTGGATCGATCGACCGATAGGGAAATTCTGCCAAATCCACGCCGTTAGGAATCACATCAATGGGAGGGACAAAAAAATCTGCTTTCCCTCCGAGGCTGGAAGAGGACAGCAATTCTAGCAGTTGCTGCTTGTCGGTGGATGTGGTGGCGACAATACGGGAGAATTTGCTACAGTAACGTATTTCGTAGCGGGCGAGTAGCGGTAAATTTAGTCGATCGCGCAGGGGTTTTTGGGAAGTCCCGGTGGCTAACATTTCCCTGCAAGTTCCCCAAACGGAACTGTGAATGTTTGCAACTGTTAGCAGTTTTTGCCGCCATTCTGGACGCACATAAATCTCGTTAACGCTGTGTTCGCAGGTAACAGCATCACATTTGCCTGCTGCGACTAAATTGTCTGCCCAATTTTGCATTGCTTGAGAATAGCTGGAGATTACGTTCGGAGGCGTCCCGGATAGTAAAAATTGACCAAAACGCCGGATTTTTCCATCAATACCAGTTGAAACTGTCCTATAAGTCTCGAAAACTGCCAATTCTTTAACTTGTTGCCGCAATGCGTCGATTTGTGAGTCAGTTACATCTGGCGATCGCAAAGTACCAAGAATTACATCATGCCGGCGGCTCAAGTATTGCAACAAATTGAATGTTCTTACCTGAGTTCCGCCGCGGCTTGGCGGATAGGGAAAAGTTGAGGAAAGCATCAAAATTCGCATGGGATGTTGAATAAATAAAGTTGCCGCTGTCACGATAAAATTGATTGATAAAACCTGTTTAACAATCCTCCCACCTATGGACGAATTATCTATTAAGGCGCTGCTCGAAGACTTGAAAAAGTCTGATGAAAGCGTGCGCGATCGGGCTACTACAGAACTCTGGCGCACTTGGTTTAACCAGAAGGGTGACTACGGGATGCAAGTTCTCAGGCGATCGCAAGTTTCCCTAGATGCAGGAGATGTTCGGCACGCTTTGGATTTGCTGACAAAACTGATTGCGGAAGCGCCGGATTTTGCTGAAGCTTGGAACCGGCGCGCCGTACTTCACTATACCCAAGGAAATTATAAAAGGTCGATCCAAGACTGCGAAACAGTCCTCCAACTAAATCCGGTGCATTTTGGGGCGTTGCACGGTCTGGGTTTGTGCTACGCTGCCCTGGGAGAATACAGAAGTGCTATTCGAGCTTTTCGTCGCGCTTTGGAAATTCAACCTTTTGCATTGGTGAATCAAAAGTTAATTCTGGAATGTACGGCTCGTTTAAACTAAAGTTGACAGTTGACAGTTGACAGTTGACAGTTGACAGTTGACAGAAGGAAGAGTTTAATTTTTAGAAATCTAAAATCTAAAATCTAAAATCTACAATGGTTTCAGTGTGTGCCGAAAATTAGTGTTTGCATTCCTACTTACAATCGAGTGCATTTGCTAGCTAGTGCGATCGCCAGCGTGCTAGATCAAACTTATACAGATTTTGAGTTAATTGTCTGCGATGACGGTTCGACGGACTGTACGGCGCTGTTGATGTCGGAATTTGTCGATAGCCCGATTCGCTACATTCGGCACCCGCACAATATCGGCAAAAGCAATAATATGCGATCGGGCTTTGCGGCGGCTAGGGGCGAATATTTTATCAAGTTTGACGATGACGATCGCCTGAGCGCGCAATTTCTAGAGCGGACATCTGCTATTTTAGATAAAGACCCCAGCATTGATTTTGTCAGTACCGACCATTGGGTCATTGATGCCAACAACAACATTGACGAAAACCAGACACAACTGAATTCGCAGCGGTGGGGCCGCACCGAGTTGTCGGCGGGAATGATTGAAGATTTACTTGCTACAGTTTTTCTAAGACAAAGTTTGCAAATAGGTGCAACTTTGTTTCGGCGCCGCGCCCTAGAAACAGTCGGATTTCTGCGGCCCGATTGGCAAAATTGCGAAGATAACGATTTGTTTGTGAGACTTGCGCTTGCAGGCAAAAAGTGCTATTACTTGCCCGAACTGTTGATGGAGTATCGATTTCATGCAGGACAGCAAGGATGCGATCGGGCAATTCCCTATTTGAGCGATAAATTGCGCTATTTGACCAGCTACGAATTTGATGCAGAAAAGTTGGAAACAGTCAGGCTCAAAAGGATTGCAGAAACTCAATTAGCGCTTGGTTTGCGACTGATTGAGGTGGGTGAAACGGCAAAAGGGCGGCGGATGGTGCGAGCTGGAAAGTCAGTTTCTGAGCCTAAAATGTGGGCTGCTTTGGGATTGTCGCTGCTGCCGGAAAAGTTGCGGGGGAGGGCTTTTGTGCTGGTGCGAGAGTTGTTGAAATGATAATGAGTAATAATTCTTGGTTGCGAAGAAGCGATAAAATAGTCGCTTGTTAATTATAGCCGTTATCAGAAAGATTCGCGGACGTTGTTGGGAAGAGAGCCCTAAGAGTTTAAGGGTTATGTAAGCTGTCAGTTGTACCTCATCTTTTTGAGAAAGGCTATATGTTATCATATTTATACAGTCCAGCTAATCTCTGTTAATGGGAGAAGTCGCCATGCAAATCCCAGAAAATCCCAGCAGTAATGACATTAGGGAAGCATTGATTGAGCTAGGTCAGAAAGTCGATCGCCTGGAATACAAGTTTGACGCATATCAGAAGGGAACAGATGGTATGGTTAGGATGGCTACAACTATTATTATTGCTACTGCCTCCGTCGTTGTCTTGTCTAGCCTCAGTCCCGCAGTAACAGCCATAGTCACAGCATTGTCAGCAGGAAACGGACAGTAATAATTAAGCATCAAATGCCTTGACATTATACAAAGGCGATCGTGAGTTGTTTCACAATACTCCCGACTCTAATTGGTCTAGATAGATAAACTCAGGAGCTTTAACTCCCGCTTGTTCTCTAATTTTAACCAGTGCAGGCGACTCAAAGAACGCCCTTGCATCTGTTGTCGATGTCCAGGCGGAGAAATGAACAATTTTGTTGGGTTCATTGTCATACTTCAAGACCTGATAGGAGCGCTCGCCAGCTTCTTTTCGGATGCTTTCAGCACGATCGAATACCTTTTTCCAGGCTTCATAGTTTTCTACTTCATGAATGATTAATACATATTGCATAGCAATCAGATTCTCCGAGAATTCCAATACTTCAATGGTTCACTTTACTCCTCATCTAACTGTAGAAAAATTCCCTCAGCATTCAGAACTAAATCGTCATCAGACAGGGGCGGAAAGTCTAAATAAACAGTCCGTTTCAAAATTTCCCATACCAAATCTAACCGTTCTGAGTCTGTTAATCGCTCAAAGGTATTCAAAAGTTCTTCTACTAAAATAGTCATAGCTTTTTCCCTAGACTTGCTTATAGCATAGCACAGGTTTTAAGTAGACCAACCTAAAAAAACATAACAGCCAGCTACCCGCAGCACTTTAAGACTGCGGGGTTCTAACATCGATCGCGCTTTCCACTAAAGTAGTACACAGTGCCCAATCTAAGTTTTTCCTAAATATCGTGTCTATATTTGCTGAAATCCCGACTGTATGGTTGCAAATTTCCCTCGTGGGAGCCTGGTTGGGCGTAATTTTGCTGGTGGCTGAAGGGTTGAATCGCTTTACTGCTGTCGGTGCGGAGGTATCGCGGAAGGTGGTTCACATCGGTACTGGAAACGTGATTTTGCTGGCTTGGTGGCTGCAAATACCCGACTGGGTGGGGATTTCGGCGGGTTTTTTGGCTGGTGCGATCGCCCTAATTTCCTACCAAGTTCCGATTTTGCCAAGTCTCAACAGTATCCACCGCAAGAGTTTCGGGACTTTTTTCTATGCTGTGAGTATCAGCGTTCTCGTCGCTTGGTTTTGGCCGCTACAACATCAAGAATACGCTGCTTTGGGCATTTTAGTGATGACTTGGGGGGACGGATTGGCCGCTGTTATTGGGCAGAAATACGGCAAACATCTTTATCGAGTTTGGGGAATGCAGAAGAGTTGGGAAGGTTCTGCAACTATGTATTTGGTGAGTTTTGCTGTTAGCAGTTTGATTTTGCTGGCGGTGCAAGGCAATGTTTGGCAAACTTGGGCGGTGTCGGCTGTTGTGGCTTTGGTGGCTGCTACTTTGGAGTCGGTATCTAAGTTCGGAATTGACAATCTGACTGTGCCAATCGGCAGCGGGGCGATCGCCTTTTTGCTCAATCAATTATGGCTAATTGGTTCGTAGTGAGGACTTCAGTCCTCATAAAACTCAAAACATCAACGCCATCACTATAGCAATCCTACAAATTAGGTACGTAGTTGCGCTTGAGCGCTCTTTATAAGATTAGGAAAAAGCGCTAAGATCGTAACTACTGACCTTAGCAATCCTACAAATTAGGTACGTAGTTGCGCTTGAGCGCTCTTTATAATATTAGGAAAGAGCGCTCAAGCGCAACTACGTACCTTAAAACCCCAGCCAAACAAAGTTTAGCTGGGGAAAATTAAAGATATTTCAAAGTAGTTGAAAAACTTACCGTGATTGTGTGAGGCGAATATCTTTGCCTACCTCAGTAGAAATACTCCGATCGCCTTCTCACCTGTCCCATTTAGAGCCTTTGGGTGGCCTACCTTCAAAAGGCTGAACCCCTGTATTGGGATAATCGTCATCGCTCCGTTTAAAAATCCTCATCGCGCCTTCGGAAACGTAACGCATTGCATCTGCCAAAGATTTAGAAAGATTCATAACTTTTGCCTCTCTTGTCTTGGTTCTGATACTTCTTAGATTACTATTCCTTTCGGTCTTTGGATTGCTTTAGCAATATTTGTTTGAATTACTTATTAGTCTGCAACATCGAAGCAAACTGAAGCTTTTAGCAATTCAGTGTTTTGGTCGATCGCCCCAATCTCCTCATATAGCTGTTCTCGAAAAAGCGAGGTATGCCCTATGCCCTATGCCCTATGCCCTATGCCCTATGCCCTATGCCCTATGCCCTATGCCCTAAAAACCCGGAACGCTTCAGTTTTGGCGATCGATTTGCTGAGATTGCTAAACTCGAAATTTTTAGCAATTCTACCATAATTATTTTGTACGCACCTACACAAAAACCCCTAATACAGGGAATAGATTCCAAAATATTCTGACTCAATCTGAAATCTTAATCAAACATTTACAAAAAGATATGGTGTTTGTCACTATAATTGAAGAAACAAAGTTTGTCCGGGGTTTTTTGGATGAAAACTGCGACAGAAAGCCTGCACCTCACAGGTTTTGAGGAAATCTTAGAAGATCGGGAATTGACCGTTTCTCCAGCAGATTACAGCCTGTTGACCGATCTCTACCAGCTAACGATGGCGGCTTGTTACGTCGGGGAAGGCCTCGACGATCGCCCTGCGAGTTTTGAATTGTTCGCGCGCAGGCTGCCAGATGGTTTTGGTTATGCGATCGCCATGGGTTTAGATCAAGTCATAGACTATCTAGAGAAATTGCGATTCTCCGAGGCGCAAATTCAGGCTTTGCAGTCCACCGGAATTTTTGCCGGGGCCCCGGAGCGATTTTGGGATCTACTCGCTTGTGCCCGCTTTACTGGGGATGTGTGGGCGGTACCCGAGGGGACGGCGGTATTCGCCAATGAGCCTATTTTGCGGATCGAGGCTCCTTTGTGGCAGGCTCAGTTAGTCGAAACTTATTTATTGAATGCAATCAATTATCAAACTTTAATTGCGACGCGGGCTGCGCGGCTGCGCGATGTGGCGGGCCCGGAGGCTAAGTTGCTGGAATTCGGGACGCGCAGGGCTTTTGGGCCTCAAGCTGCTGTCTGGGCTGCTAGGGCAGCTTTGGCTGCTGGGATCGATGGTACTTCTAATGTTTTGGCTGCTTTGAAGTTGGGCCGCAAACCTGTGGGTACTATGGCTCATGCTTTGGTAATGGCTGTGTCGGCTCTCGAAGGCAGCGAAGATGAGGCATTTTCAGCTTTTCACCGCTATTTTCCGGGGGCGCCGCTATTGATCGATACTTACGATACTGTGGCGGCGGCGCGGATGTTGGCATCGCGAGTCAACAGCGGTGAAATGCCCTTGGAAGGCGTGCGGCTGGATTCGGGGGATTTGGTAAAATTGTCGCGGGAAGTGCGATCGATCCTTCCGGGAGTGCCAATTATTGCTAGCGGTGATTTGGACGAATACGAAATTGCTAGATTAAAAAGTGCGGGTGCCTGCATTGACGGTTACGGTTTGGGAACAAAGTTGGTCAGCGGTTCGCCTGTCAACGGTGTTTATAAGTTAGTGGAAATAGACGGAATGCCCGTGATGAAAGAGGCCAGCGGTAAGGTAACATATCCAGGAAGAAAGCAAATTTTTAGAACCATGAAAGATGGAGAAATTATCGGAGATTGTTTGGGAATCACAGCGGACAACATTCACAATTCCGATTATCATTTACCATTAATGCAATTAGTTGTCAAGGATGGCAAACGAGTACAGGAACCGGAAAGTTTGGAGGATATTGCCAAACGAACTGCTGCTTCTGTCGCCAGTCTGCCCGCAGAAACTCGCCAATTAAATAACCCGATTTCGCCGTCAGTGGAAATTTCTACCGATTTGCAGAATCTCACTCAAAAAACGAAAAAGAGTCATTAGTCATTGGTGTTCAAATAAGACTAAAATTTATGAAAATTCTCGTTTCTACCAAGCGTCTCGATCCCCCTAAATCCCCCTTAAAAAGGGGGACTTTGAGAGCTTATAGTTTCTCTTTCCTTTGCAGGAAGACTTCGATCGCTCTTGTTCCCCCCTTTTTAAGGGGGGTTAGGGGGGATCGAGAGGTCAATCATTTGTAGGAAGACTTCGATCGCTCTTGTCCCCCCTTTTTAAGGGGGGTTAGGGGGGATCGAGAGGTCAATCATCAAACAGCAGGCTTTGAACTACGCTATCTCTAAAGAGGGCTAAAGCCCAACAACGTACCTAATTCCCAATTTCTTATGCAGAAAATTGCCTTGTTTGGAACCAGTGCCGATCCACCTACTGCCGGACACAAAACAATCTTGAGTTGGCTTGCTCAACATTTTGATTATGTGGCTGTTTGGGCGTCGGACAATCCTTTTAAAACTCATGAAACTTCCCTGCAACATCGATCGGCAATGCTGCTGTTAATGATTCAAGAAATTAATTCGCCCAGACACAACCTTTGCTTGCATCCAGAGCTCAGCAGTCCGAGGACGCTAGAAACCGTGGAACAAGCAAGATTGCAGTGGCCGGATGCAGAGTTGACGATGGTAATAGGCTCTGACTTGGTGGGACAACTGCCTCGCTGGTACAAATTTGAACAGTTGTTAAAAGAAGTAGAGTTACTGATAGTACCGCGACCTGGTTATCCGTCAGAACAGTTAGATTTGTGGCAGTTGAGGCGCATGGGTGCAGAAGTGGCGATCGCATCTTTGAACGCTCCCGATGTTTCTTCAACTTCCTATCGGGAAACTGGAGACACGGAAGCCCTGACTCCGACTATCGAAGATTACATTAATCGGGAGCATTTGTACGCATGGCACGAGGCGCAAAAAAGAGCGACGGTTGCTCATTAGCTGACTTTAAAGTAGGAGTAGATAATGTAATTTTCTCCGTCGATACCGTACAAAACCGCTTGTTGGTGCTGTTGGTAATGCGGCCAGACGAACCATTTATCGATTCTTGGAGTCTTCCCGGTACTTTGGTGCGGCACGGAGAGTCTCTGGAAAATGCGGCTTACCGGATTTTGTCAGAAAAAATTCGAGTAGAAAATTTGTATCTAGAGCAACTGTATACTTTTGGAGAACCGGGACGCGATCCGAGAGAATTCACCAGGGGCGATCGCTATCTTTCGGTGAGTTACTTTGCTTTGGTGCGGTTTGAGGAAGCTGAATTGATTGCTGGAAGTGTAGTTGCAGGTGTCGGGCACCGCGTCGGCGGCATTGCTTGGTATCCCGTCCAACAAGTTCCGAAGCTAGCCTTCGATCACGATCAAATTCTCGAATACGGATACCGCCGACTCCGCAACAAACTTGAATACAGTCCCGTAGCTTTTGAAGTTTTGCCGGAGCTTTTTACTTTGAGCGATCTGTATCAATTGTATACTACTATTTTGGGGGAAAATTTTTCGGATTATTCTAATTTTAGAGCTCGATTGTTGAAATTGGGCTTTTTGTGCGATACCCGTGTTAAGGTTTCCCGAGGTGCGGGGCGCCCTGCTAGTTTGTACCGCTTTGATGCTGCCGCTTTTGCTCCTTTCAAAAATAAGCCCCTAGTGTTTATCTAGCTGTTTTTTGGATGAACTCGCCTAAAAATAGCCGCCACCGACGCTTGCTGAGGGTCGATCGCCAAATTTGAGACTAAGGTTCAATCTCTCAGATTAATCCGTGGAGTCAATCTAATATCTAAAATCTAATATCTAAAATCGACTGACATTATGAGTTCAATTGAGTAACATGAGAAAACAATCTATTGAGGAGTGCCGCAGATGAAAAACCCTGATGAATGTGCTAGTATTCACGAGGTTCGCGAGGAAATTGATATCATCGATCGAGAAGTGATCGATGCTTTGAGCAAGAGATTTCAATACGTCATCGCAGCAGCCAGGTTCAAAACGAGTGAAGCGAGCGTTAGAGCGCCCGATCGCTTTCAGGCTATGTTACAACAGCGACGCGAGTGGGCTTTGGAATCGGGTTTGAATCCTGATGTGGTAGAAAAACTCTACCGGGATTTGGTCAATCATTTTATTGAGGAAGAATTGAAGCGTTACAAATCTGAGTAATGTTTCCCTACATTCAAGTCTAAGACTATAGGAAATTGAGTCCGCGCGAGCGGACTGCTAGCAAGATTTATTAGGTGACTTGGTAATATGAAAATTGCGATCGCACAACTCAACCCTACTATTGGTGATATCTGTGGCAACTCCAACCTAATTCTGGAGGCTGCGAAAAAAGCGCAGATTGAGGGCGCAAACTTATTGCTAACACCGGAACTTTCGCTGCTGGGTTATCCGCCTCGCGATTTGTTGATGAACCCGAGTTTCATTGCAATTGCCACCGCACATTTGGAACAACTGGCGCAAGCTTTACCACCGGAGTTAGCAGTCATTGTCGGCACTGCCATACCTAATGCTGATGCTGTGAAACTAGGCGAGAAGTTATTGTTCAACAGTGCTGTTTTGTTGCAAAATGGCGCAGTGCAACAAGTTTTTCATAAACGCTTGTTGCCTACCTATGATGTATTTGATGAAGATAGATATTTTGAACCGGGACAAAACAGTAATTATTTCACTATTGGTGAACTCAAAATTGGTGTGACAATTTGTGAGGATTTGTGGAACAATGAGGAGTTTTGGGGTAAACGCAGTTACGCGGGCGATCCTATTTCCGATTTGACAAAGTTGGGCGTGGATTTAGTGGTGAATTTGTCGGCATCACCTTATTCTGTCGGGAAGCGGGGAGTGCGATCGGCGATGTTGCACCACAGTGTCATCCGCTCAGGGATACCGATTGTTTATGCTAATCAGGTAGGTGGAAATGATGATATTATTTTTGATGGCAGCAGTTTTGCGGTGAACCGTCAGGGCAATTTGATTCGGGTATTGACTTCTTTTGAAACTGATTTTGCTGTGTTGAAATATGACGAAAATAAACAAGATTTAATTGGTGGCGGGAACGGAGAAGATTTAAGTTCCACAACAGATTTAAGTTCCGCAACAGATTTAAGTTCCACAACAGATTTAAGTTTTGAACCGCCATTCGGGGATGCGGAAATTTGGGCTGCTTTGGTTTTGGGAGTCCGAGATTATGTTCGCAAATGCGGTTTTTCTAAGGTTGTACTTGGTTTGAGTGGCGGGATAGATTCGGCTTTGGTGGCGGCGATCGCCAGTTGTGCGATCGGGCCCGAAAATGTGTTAGGGGTGCTGATGCCTTCTCCTTACAGTTCGGATCATTCGGTTAATGATGCTTTGGAGTTAGCTAACAATCTCGGAATTGCGATCGAAATTTTGCCGATCGGCGATTTGATGAAAACTTACGATCGCACTCTCGGCGATTTGTTTCTCAATACCACTTTCGGAATTGCCGAGGAAAATATCCAATCCCGCATTCGTGGCAATCTGTTGATGGCGATTTCTAATAAATTCGGACATTTGCTGCTTTCCACGGGCAATAAATCGGAAATGTCGGTGGGTTACTGCACTCTATACGGCGATATGAATGGCGGATTGGCCGTGATTTCTGATGTGCCGAAAACTCGGGTTTATTCGCTTTGTCGGTGGCTGAATTCTGCCGAATCAGTAGGGGCGGTGTCCCCGTGCCCGCCCTTGGAAAAAGAAATCATTCCAGTTAATATTATTGATAAAGCGCCGAGTGCTGAACTGAAACCGGGGCAAGTTGACCAAGATTCTTTGCCTGCTTATGATGTTTTGGATGACATCTTGCAGCGATCGATCGAACATCACGAATCTGTCCAACAAATTATCGCGGCGGGACACGATGAATCCGTGGTTAAGCGTGTAGTAAAATTAGTCAGGCAATCGGAGTTTAAACGGCGACAAGCAGCGCCAGGTTTGAAAATTAGCGATCGAGCTTTTGGTACCGGTTGGCGGATGCCGATCGCCAAATCTTCCTCTTATGAAACGTATCATTAAAACGCAAAATGGTTAACATCGGCGGTACTTTTGGCTTCGATTTTCTCCTCGGAACTCCCGGAAACGATACGATGAGAGGGTTGGCGGGAAATGACACCATTCAAGGTTTGGCAGGGAATGACCTGATTTTTGGCGATCGCGACAATGACTCGATCGCCGGAAACGAAGGCGCCGATACCCTGTTTGGAGGTCAGGGAAGCGATACAATCTATGGAGGACAAGGTGAAGATGTGATTAATGGCGATCGGGGTAGCGATTTACTAATCGGCGGCGAAGGCAAAGATATCTTGACAGGCGGCGCGGGCGATGACTTATTTGTCCTTGAAAACACATCCGTTGCATCTACTGTCACCCAAGCCGATGTTATTACAGATTTTGGCAGCGGCAATGATAAAATTGTCTTGACGGATGGCATAAAGTTTAGCGATTTGAATATTTCTGTTTCTGAGAACCAAACTGTGATGCAAAATAAAAATTCTGGCAACTATTTAGGAGTAGTTTCAGGAAAATTTAATTTGACTGAATCAAACTTTATTTCAATGTTTGGTGGGATGGATGTGGGTCAACTTTTGCCAGTTTCTGTGAATGCGATTGTGGGCGGTGGGGCGTTAGCGGAGCCCGCCCCTAGGGGGGCTACGCCAACGCAGAGGATCGGACTGGAAGTAGCGAAAACTCCCCAAGAACAAGCAATTGGCTTAATGTTTCGCACAGAATTACCAGATGACAGGGGAATGCTTTTCCCGATCGCGCCCCCGCGCAACGTGCGTTTCTGGATGAGAAACGTGCAAATCGAACTCGATATGATTTTTTTGCGCGAAGGCGTCGTGCAGGCGATAATTCCCAACGTACCGCCCTGTTTGAGCGACACCTGCCCCAACTACGGCCCCGATGTTCCCGTTGACGGAGTGATTGAACTCAAAGGCGGCAGGGCGGCCCAGTTGGGACTCAAAGTGGGCGATCGAATTCCAAATTTACCCTAAAAAGTATTTGATATCATGTCTGTTTAATTCGGAATTGTATGATGTTAAATTTTGTAGGGGCGGGTTCACCAACAATAATTGCCCATAATCTACAATCTCATAAACCCGCCCCCGCCCATGCTATCGAACATGATATAATTCTGTAAAATATTCAACATTTGTGCATCCAATGAACCCTATTGAATTAACAATAATCCCCAATCAAGCTCAAGACGGTTTAGCATACCAACATTTACGCTTCCGAATTACAACTCAAGACGGTATTATCACACCCGAAGATTTGCAAGGTTTGAAAATCCCTCAAAATGTTCAATTCAGCCAAGGAATTGTCATTGAAGGTAGAGGAGCAATTTGGCTGTACGGCTACTTAGTGCACGAATGCCATCCTGCCGCTTGGGTTGGATGTTACGATCCGCGATTAGAAGGCGCCGTGGTAGTAGCAACTCACAAACACGAAGTATCAGTTGGACAAATAATCAAATTGAACTTACCAAGTTAGTAAATTAGAAAAGGTTTGATCGTTCGGACTTCATTCCGCATCCATAGAAGGACTAAAGTCCTCACTACAAGCCTTGTGTACAGTGCTATTCGATGTTAGTGAATTGGAAAAGGTTTGATCGTTCGGACTTCATTCCGCATCCATAGAAGGACTAAAGTCCTCACTACAAGCCTTGTGTACAGTGCTATTCGATGTTAGTAAATTGGAAAAGGTTTGATCGTTCGGACTTCATTCCGCATCCATAGAAGGACTAAAGTCCTCACTACAAGCCTTGTGTACAGTGCTATTCGATCGCCCAAACAACATTTAATTTTAATTATCAACATTTCGGACAGTTTCAGGGCTTACGCATCAGGGGGCTAGAAACCCGGTTTCTAGGAAATTTTGCGTCTAGTAACGAGAAATATAGCAAGAAATCGAGTTTTTGAGGTCAGTCTGCGTGCAGGAATAAAAAACATTTAATTTTCATTACATAGCAACCGCCAAGACGATTAGGATGTTGTTAATTGCTGAAATCCTTGCTTTTATTGCTTCTTCCTTCTTCCTTCTTCCGACTTCCATCGGACTTCCTTATTACTTATAACGGTGTTCATAAAGATGAGGTACGTTGTTGGGCTTTAGCCCCTATACGCTTAGTGATTATATAAGCTGTCAGAAATACCTCATCTTTTTGAAAAAGGCTATATTACTTATTACTTATTACTTATTACTTATTACTTATTACTTATTACTTCGGTCAACAGTCAACAGTCAACAGTCAACAGTCAACAGTCAACAGTCAACAGTCAACTATAATTTATCCTTTCACAGGCAAAACGATCGCAAACTCAGTGCCAACTCCAGACTGGGACTTCGCCTCGATAGTGCCACCATGTTTTTCTACCACAATCTGATGGGCAATTGCCAACCCCAATCCCGTTCCTTTCCCGACAGCTTTTGTCGTGAACAAATGGTCGAATATGTGTTTTTTTACTTCTTCTGGCATCCCGGTTCCGTTATCAGCAATTTTAATTATAATATAATCTTCCCCGATTACATTAGTGCAAATCGTAATGCGGTTGGGATTGACAGCAATTTCGTGAAAAGTGCGTCCAATATTTAACTCTTCTAAGGCATCGATCGCATTGGCAAGTAAGTTCATAAAAACTTGATTTAATTGACCGGGAAAACATTCAATTTTAGGGATATTACCGTATTTAGCTATCACTTCAATCTGCGGGCGATTTTCGTTAGCTTTTAGACGGTGTTTCAAAATCAAAATAGCGCTATCAATCCCGTCGTGAATATTAAAAGGAACTTTGTAGTCTTTATCGCCTCGGGAGAATGTACGCAAACTGGTGCTGATGCTGGAAATGCGATCGCACCCGACTTCCATGGAATTAATCATCTTCGGTAAATCTTCCAAGAGATAATCGAGATCTATCTCTTCGGCATGGTTCGCAATTTCCGATTTGGGTGCATCAGAGCGATACAATTCTAAGTGTTCTATTACATCTCCGAAACTTCTTTTAGCTTCACTTAAATTGCCCGAAATAAACCCAATAGGATTGTTGATTTCGTGGGCGACTCCGGCAACTAAATTACCTAAAGCCGACATTTTCTCATTTTGTACGAGTTGCAGTTGCGTTTGCTGTAAATCTTTTAAAGTTTGTTCGAGGCGCTGATTTTGCTGTTGCAAAAGTTCCTGTGCTCGCTTACGCTCGGTGGCATCAACACCCAAACCAATAATCCCGATCCTCTCGCCATCGGATTTTTTTAACTGCACTTTTGTGACTTCTAAATAGTGCAGTTTGCCGTCCACAAACATTAGAGTTTCGTTGGAGTAATGGGGTGAATCTTGGGCAAGACAGGCTGCATCTGAAACCAGGCAATTCGCTGCATTTTCTCCGAGTATATCTTTGTAATGTTCGACAGCTAGTAAAGCGGAGAGAGACACACCGATATCTTGACAAAAAGTGTTGTTGAAAAAGTGTACTTTTCCCTGAGGATTAACCATCCAAATCCAAATCGGAGCGACATCAAGAATCGCTTGCAGCATTTGTTTTTGCTCGGCAAGCTGAACTTCTGTTCGGCTGACTTTTGTTAGCATTCGCTCTAATTTTTGGCTGTAATCCTGAGAACTTTTATATAGCAGGGCATTTGACAAACTGATGGCTGCTTGAGAACACAGGAGATTGAGATATTGCAGCCGATCGCGCGTAAAAACTTTTGCAGTTAACAGATTCTCTAGATACAAAATGCCGACTAATTTGTCTCGATCGAGAATCGGCAAACACGACAGGCTCTGCGGTTGGTATTTGAGGATGTAGGAGTCGGACTCCCAATCACATTGTTGAGGAATGCCCCGCAAAATCACAGGTTTTAACAATTCTTTAACGCAATCAACAATGTTTAGGGGCAGGATATCGCTGTTTTGATCGAGTGTTGCGGATGATAAGTCGATCGCCCGATCGACGCCCAAATTGTCGATCGCTCTTGCAGCAGCAATTTCCCATTGATTGCCGTTTTGCAAAATCAGCACTGCTTTCTCAACGCCTGTATTTCTCATCGCCAGTTGTATCAGTTTGGCAATTAGTTGCTGCAGATCTCTTTCACTAGAAAGCGCTTGACAAGCTTTTAGCAGAGTTGAAAAATTCCCAAAATCTGAGACTGTCGCCGACACAGACGGATTCATCAATGAAGGTACAGATTGATTTTGTTTGGCAGGTATCGCGAAGGTTGCTAATGAATCTGTAGCGAGTTTAGCAGGCTGCAAAATCGCTGACAACAATTGAGGATAGCATTTTTCTAATTCATCAATTTTGGCTCGATCTCCCGAGCGCAGATAGCAATCATAGGTGTCCATCATGTAGGCTATAGCAATTTTTTCTCTTCCCAATGACAGGTAAAACTTAGCAGCGAGTTCGCAAGCAAGAGCTTCTTCATTCAAAAAATCGTTAGCTTTAGCTCCGGCAATAGCTCGATCGTAAAGTTCCATTGCTTCTGTAGTCTTCCCAAAAACGCGAAGCCATTCTGCTTCAACCAGATCTAATTTGTGCTGGTGACTGTTCGGGTTACGGTGCGCGAATTCTTTGAGGTTTTTTTGAATTACAAAAACACGTTTTAGGATTTGTTTTTGCTTTGTCGGTGCGGCATCTTCATAGACTGCTAAATGTGCCAGCGCATCGTAAAATTCGTGGATCATAGTTACTAGCATTGCAACACAACTTTCCCATAAATCTTGTTGGTATCTCCCTGTCGAACTACTTCGGATTGCGGCTGGAATATATTGCCGATCCGGCGTTTATTTATGCTAATATTTATCCCGTTTTATCTGGCAGGTTACTATAAATAAAACTTCCCAGATAGGAATCTTTCATATATTTTAAAATAACTGACCTCCTTTCGATTTCGTCGAAAATATCTGTTTGCTTGATGACTATTTCGAGCGATGCAATTAACTGTCACGCGATGCAACTCGACGATCGCATTCTGGCACAACCGCCTCGCGGAAGTCCACAACAAATCGGTAACTGCGGGCGTAGGTTTTTATACTGCGGGCAGGAATTGCGCCCGGAATATCTAGATTTTTGGTCGTTTCGCGCCGATCGGGAAACTACAAGAGTTTGCTACAGGCGGGTTAGCGGTTTCAATCGCCCACAGCCCCGAAAGCGGTTCGATAAATCGGTGTAAAATTCGCGATCGGGCGATCTCCAGGCATTACCGCAGTCAAATGTACTGCATCTATTGTTGCATCCATATTGGCTGACCCCAAGCCAGGAATTAAGTTGAAAATAGTTAGTGTATCTATCTTAGGGCATAAACAGCGAATTTTCGAGCTTTCGATCTAAAATTCTACTGATCTGCTACGGAATAATATTTTATACTGGGACGATCGGGACTAGAGTTTGTTACTTACGTATAGCCTTTCTCAAAAAGATGAGGTATAACTCAATACGGTTTACTTAAGATGTCCGAAGAGAGGAACGAAGCATAAGCCCTAGCCCTTTCAGGGCGGCTTCGCCAACGGGCAGGCACGCGCCAACGCAGTATATATTTTTCATAGCCATTTACCCCCAGGGCGGTATACCAGTAAACGGTATTGAGGTATAACTGACAGCTTATATAACCACTTAAACCAAGGAGGCTCAAGCCCTTTTAGTTTAAGCGGTTATCGAGCTGTCAGTTATACCTCATCTTTTTGAGAAAGGCTATATAAGTTTCTACAGTTAATATTAAATGTCTTAAATGAACGCAAAACACTGGTATTTTGCGTAGCGATACGCCAATAGAGTGTTCCTAAAAATAATTTTTAATATTCAGTAAATCTAATATATGAGAATTGGGAATTGGGAATTGGGAATTGGGAATTGTAATTGGTAATTGTTAGCTTTTGACTGTTAACTGTTAACTGTTGACTGTTTAAACAATACCGATGCAACCAGAAACGATATCATTAGTCCTGCTGTCATTAGTCCTGCTGTCATTAGTCGCTCAACTGAGAACTGAGAACTGACAACCGTCAACTGACAACAGTCAACAGTCAATTGACTACTTTCGCCCGAGCAACAAATAAGTCATCATTTCTCCTTTACCTTTAATTTCAACAGCACCGCGCATTTTAAAGGAAAAATTATCTTTCAAACGCTCATAAACCGCAGCAGTCACCTGAATTTCTCCCGGAATACCGTTTGATTCCATCCGGTGAGCAACATTCACTGTATCCCCCCACAAATCGTAACTAAATTTAGTTAAACCAATGACTCCCGCCACCACCCCACCAATATTTATCCCAATGCGGAGACTAAAAGTTTGATTGTGTTTGAGATTGAAGCTAGCCAGAGCAGCTTGCATATCGAGTGCCATTTGGGCGATCGCCTCTGCGTGATTTTCTTGCGGTTGGGGCAAACCGCCAACTACCATGTAAGCATCACCAATAGTTTTGATTTTCTCTAAACCGTGCTCTAACGATAACCGATCGAATTGACTAAAAATTTGATTGAGAACTTTCACCGTTTCTGCCGCACTTTTTTGAGATGCAAAATTTGTAAATCCCACCAAATCAGCGAATAAAACGCTGACATCCGAAAAGCTGTCAGCAATTATGCTTTGTCCTTCCTGCAAGCGATCGGCAATCGGTTTAGGCAAAATATTTAAGAGCAATTCTTCAATTTCTTCTTTCTGAAATTTGGTTGTTTCCAAGAGCAACCGCGTTTCAATTTCTGCCTCTTCCCGAAAAGCGATTTCCCGCTGCAACATCTGATTTTTATGCGTAAGTTGCAGTTCTAATTCCCGCAGACGCAATTGATTTTCAACTCTAGCTAGCACTTCTACTGCTTCAAAAGGTTTAATAATGTAATCCACCCCGCCAACATTAAAGGCTTTCACCTTATGAGAAACTTCTACCAAAGCACTCAGAAAAATAATGGGAATGCCGCGAGTGCGATCGCTAGCTTTCAAGCGGCTGCAAACTTCATAGCCATCGATACCAGGCATCATAATATCCAGCAAAATTAAGTCAGGTTGAGTCAACTCCACAGCTTCGAGTCCCCGTTGGCCGCTAGATGCAAGTCGTACTTCATAGCCTTTTTTCGACAAGATTCGCTCCAGTAAACTTAAATTGTTAAGAGTGTCGTCAATAATTAAAATACTGCCCCTGAATTTTTCAAAAGATAGTTGATTCATCAGCTTGCTAGGAAGTTAGTTAAACTTATAGCCTTTCTCAGAAAGATGAGGTACTCATGGGCATCGGGGATAGGGCATCGGGCATCGGGCATACCTCACTTTTTTGAGAACCGCTATAAGATTGGTTTAAATTCAAAACTTACGCACGGTGCATCGAAATCTTTTTTTTCATGAAACTACTTGTTGAAGCAGGGAGAAAGAGCGATTGGCCCTATTTTTGATGTACGAATGCCTCCTTGACTCAAATGTATACTAATTTGTCAGGCACAACAAAAGCTTTGCCAAAAACTTCATGTTGTGGGTAAATTCGATCGCCCTCCGTGTAGATTGATTGACTGGTAAGTTGATTGACTGCTTGATACCCGTTTTGAAAACAAACATATCGCACTATTCCCACCGCTGTTGCAATTTACACTACACTCATGGACTTACTGGCACAGTTGGCGGGGCTAATTTTCCCGAAATTCTTAGTATAGCTGGATTTAAAAGTACGATCGACATGGCGGGCGATCGAGAAATGGGCGCGATCTTTTCGTCATATCATCCCTGAGTCTCTGGTGCGACATTTTATTAAGAAATAATACAATAATTTTACACATGGGGAAACTCGGGAAGGGAGCAAGTCAAACCATGCGATTAGCGATCGGATCGAGTACAATTTTGATAAGATTTAAGATTCAGAAAAAATTTGCTATTGTCCGTCGGGGTAACAACAATGAGCGATCGACCAATCATTCTCGGTATTGTCGGAGACAGCGCAGCAGGCAAAACCACCCTGACGCGGGGAATTGCCCAAGTATTGGGGCCAGAAAATGTCACTGTGATTTGCACAGACGACTATCATAGGTATGACAGACAGCAGCGCGCCGAAATCGGGCTCACAGCACTGCATCCCGACTGCAATTACCTCGACATCATGCAGCAGCACCTCAGCCTGCTGCGTACAGGTCAAGCAATTCTCAAACCCATATACAACCACCACTCAGGTACATTCGATCCCCCGGAATACATCAAGCCAGAAAAATTTGTAATAGTTGAAGGTTTGCTGGGTTACTCAACCCGAACTATCCGCGATTCTTACGATGTCAAAGTGTATCTTGCTCCGCCAGAAGAGTTGCGAACTCAGTGGAAAGTTAAGCGCGATATTATGAAGCGCGGTTATACTGAAGAACAGGTACTTGCAGAAATGGAAAAGCGGGAACCGGATTCAGAAAATTATATTCGCCCCCAGCGCAAATTTGCCGATGTTGTAGTTAGCTTTTACCCGCCAGAAGCCGACAAAGAATCAAATTTGAGCGTGCGTTTAGTCCTGAGACCAACAATTCCTCACCCTGATTTTACTGAGATTTTAGCTCAAGGCAGCGATAGTTTTAAACCTGCCATTCGTTTGGGACTCGATCGCGATATGGGGAAACCAGTAGATGTTTTAGAAGTAGACTCCCATGCTACCAGCGAACAAGTAAGCGAGCTGGAAAAGATTTTGTGCAACGAAATGCCCCACCTGCGGGGATTTTGCAGTGCCCAAGGCAACCCTGAAATTGGCAAACTAATCGGCACAACTGGCGAAGTTTTGCAAAGTTACCCGCTAGCTTTGACGCAGTTGCTAGTTGCATATCACATGATGAAAGCAATTCATGTTTATTAATTGATTTATAGCGGTAATCAGAAAGATGAGGTATGTAGTTGGGATGCGAGCCCTCTATATTTAGTGGTTATATAAGCTGTCAGTCATACCTCATCTTTTTGAGAAAGGCTGTATCAGTCGGAGTGTAGTGCGATCGCCTCCGCCCGTGTTCTTTCTTAGGAGTGAGTGAGGATGCTCGCACTGCTGCCAATTCTCGCGAGCGCCGACAGCACTGTTATGAATACACGCGAGCGCGGACAGCACTAACGTAAAATGTGCCAAAGAACACTCTACAAAGCGCACCTACAAATAGCAATAGTTCGCCAGTAATTTTATCTACATAATTTACTGGCGAAATTGCGGAATTTGATTTATATTATTTTTGCCACCACTGATGGCAAAGTCTGATTGACTGTAACCAATTGCTGAACTTGCGGCGATACTGGCAACTGACTTTGAGGTGCGGGAACCATTTCGCCTCGGAAGTCGAGGAGAGTGACGAGCAGCAGGTAGGCAACTGCTAGAATTACAGAAATGACGCCGGTGATAATAGCAATAATTTTTGAACGTTCCATATTCAGAAAAATTTAAGTGCAGCTAATATTAGTTTAACATTAAATGGAGCAATTATTAAGGGACTTATGCAATAGAATATAATCAGGTGCTACTTATTTATATGACGAAAATGGAACCTGTTATAGATGCGCCAACTTCCACCCAGATGCCGGGGGCTACCCCAGTGGTGGAAACATTTGATCTGGGGAAGTTCTACCGTACTGGCTTCTGGATGAACGAAAAGATTGAATCGCTCAAAAATTGCACTCTGACTGTCTCTGAGGGGGAAACTTTCGGGCTGTTAGGGCAGAATGGAGCGGGGAAAACTACGCTGCTGAAGACTTTGCTGGGGATAGTGCGGCCGACTTCTGGCAGGGCGCTGTTGTTGGGGAAGCCTTTGGGCGATCGCACTGTGAAGCGGCGAGTCGGCTATTTGCCAGAAAATCCGTACTTTTACGATTATCTCACGGGCTGGGAATTTTTGCAATTTGCGGCGGGCTTATTTCAAATCCCCCCCTCGATTCAGCGGCAGCGAATTCCGCATTTACTAGATTTAGTTGGGCTAGCTCAATCGGCGGCAATTAAAAAACAGTTGCGCCAGTATTCTAAGGGAATGCTGCAACGGATCGGCATGGCTCAAGCTTTGATTAACAATCCCGATGTAGTATTTTTGGACGAACCGATGTCTGGTTTAGATCCGATGGGGCGCTATCAGATGCGGGAGATAATTTTATCGCTGAAAAATCAAGGAAAAACAATTTTTTTTAATTCGCACGTACTTTCGGATGTGGAGAAGATTTGCGATCGGGTGGCAATTTTGGCTCGCGGTGAGTTAATCTGTGTTGGTGCGATCGATGAACTTTTGGGTAATACTAAAACTTACCGAGTTCAAGGTAAGGGCGGCCATTTGAATATTCTGCAAAAATGGATCCCCGATATGGAAGTTGATAATGATTTGTGGTACGGTCATTTGCAGGGAAATCCGAAGGATTTTATGGCAAATTTGAGCGTGATGGGAGGGCAGCTAATTGGGATGAATTTGGCTAAGCCTTCTTTGGAAGAGTTTTTTATTCAGCAACTGCAAGAAAGAGGGATTTATTCGAGCACTTGAAATAGGGATATTTGTTGGAAACGGCTACCGTCTTTTACCGGATTCCCCTTGCATCCCCCGGAAGCATCTCAATAAATACAAAAAATATTTCTTTTGACAGTCACATTTGTAGTAGGGTGCGTCAGCCACTTCTGGTTCCCCACCTGAAAATTAGGCCCCTGGCTGACGCACCCTACAATAGTAGTAGGGTGCGTCAGCTACTTCTGGTTCCCCCACCTGAAAACTAGGTCCCTCGCTGACGCACCCTACAATATCTTTGAGAGTTGGATAATTCCACACTTTCAAATATTCATTAACTCCAGAAATAGCCGTAGCTGCTGCATCCAAATCCCCAGCTTGTTCCACTCGCCGAGCTAAAAACAATGCTAATTTCTGGTGCTACTGTTTCAGCCATGCGATCGCACCCAGTTTGAAATCAGAATCCCCGCGCGTTTACCAGGAAGAATTGCTTGAAAGCTGGAACCCTTTCAGGGAGAAATTAAAATCAGACTATTCATTACTCCAATCCTCCGACTTAAGGGTAGAGGTTATGCTCAATCTGTCAACTATCAACTGTCAACTGTCAACTGTCAACTGTTCAAGCGCCTGGAGTATGTCCGCGACGGAACCAAGCGAATATATTAAAATCTCCCTGCATTTTCTGCAATTCTTGTTGGTGCTGCTTAGCTGTAGCATAATACCACTGGCAATAAAGCTCAAATTCTTGACGGTATTTAACTTCGTCATAAAACTCACGGACAACTTGATGTCTCTGAAAAATTTCAGCCGTTGGAGTCGGTTCTGGGACAATGTTTTGTAGCTCGTGGGGCAACATAATTGTTTGGGGGCGACTGTGGCAAATATTTGCTGTGATTACTTTAAGTTAACACATTAATTCATCGAATTTTAGATTTGGGATTTTAGAATTTATAAGATTTATAAAAAATCGTGCGTTGAGTTGGTTTATTCAGAGATTGTCGTGAGTCATGCGTCGCTGGGTAGATTTTTAGGATCGCAAATTAAATAATTTACACTCTTGAAAGTGGGATGGGCGTCCCGCCCGTCTTCTCTGGACGGGCGGGACGCCCATCCCACAATAATCATCAAATGGTAAGTTATTTAACTCTCATTATTTTAGTCTTTTTTTGAGTACAATTGATGAATCCACACTCTACCAATATTGTTGCATTGATTGTTGCTTGATATTATAACAAAAACCGTTCGTAGTGTGGACCTTAGTCCGCATCAATTTCTGCGGACTAAAGTCCACACGTGCGTTCCTTACTTATTGCGGTCAATCGACAGGATACGATATTAGTTGAAATCCAAAATCTAAAATCCAAAATCCATTAAAGCCATCCCCGCAGGCGATATACGATTAAGCCGATGTATTCTTTTAGAGCTTTAGTAGACTGGTGTAGATAATAGGTATCCGGCAACAAGTCGAGGGCGAATGCTAGCCCGTTGCTTTGAGATGTGGCGATATCCTGCTGGGTTATCTGAAAATCTGTTGGTGCTGCAATTACTTTTATTCCCTGGCGCTGAAAAATCAAGAGCGATCGAGTCATGTGCATCGCCGATGTCACTAGCAAAACGGGCTTTTTGATGTTTTTTGCGTCTAAGATTTGCCGCACGTTGACGGCATTTTGATAGGTGTTGTGGGAATCGGGATCTTGCAGAATTGCTGATGCCGGTACGCCCATTGTTTGGGCAATTTCTGCCATATCTGCCGATTCGGGAGAGCCCCCACCTTTCCAATCTACTCTACCGCCGCTGAGCACTAACAGGGGAGCTTTGCCTTGACGGTAAAGTCGGGAAGCGTATATTATACGATCGCCCGCTTCCCCCAATTCTACCCAAGGGCGAGGTGCTCGCGCTGCTTTCACACCGCCACCCAACACGACAATCGCTTCAGCTTGAGGGAGTTCAGCGGTTGGTAAATTTTGCCATTCGAGCGATCGCACTAACGATTTTGACACCCAACCGCTACTTCCAAGCAGTAAAATAATTAGAGCCCCAGCCATTGGTGCCGCCACCCATTTGGGACGCTTCCAAAGTACGATCAAAGCCGCCATCATTAACAGGCAACTCAATCCCAAAGGATAAATAAACAGTGGCAGAAGTTTAGACAGAAATACAAACATTCAGGAAATAATTCTAATTGATCCTTAGCGATAATTTGTAATTTATAATACCGTCTCGGTTCTATTAACCCCAGTAAGATTCGTTCGTAGTGCGGACTTTAGTCCGCTATACCCTGCGGACTAAAGTCCGCACTACAAACTTTAAGATTCGTTCGTAGTCCGCTATACCCTGCGGACTAAAGTCCGCACTACAAACTTTAAGATTCGTTCGTAGTCCGCTATACCCTGCGGACTAAAGTCCGCACTACAAACTGTTGATGATTTCAACATCCGTAAGCTTGGGAGTGGCAGGGATCTGCTAACTATTTTGGTCTAAAAGTTTAATTTTTATGATTGAGTTTTGAATTTTACACTATTAAAATTAAAGCTCAAAACTCAATACTAAAAACAAATCGGTGCTAGCGACGATCCTCAGGCTCTGATAGCCAGTCAAAGAATGAAGTAGGCTCACGCCGGGAGGTTTTGTATTTATGCCCGTCTACTTCCACGACTTCTTTATTGAGGATAGCATCCGAGGTTTTCTCCTTGGAACGTGTATTCGGGTTGAGTAGTAGTTCATTGTGCCACCAAGCGACCATTAAGCCTGCTGCCACGCCGCCGAGGACACCAAGGCCAATACTCACGGGCAGACTACATCCTACTAAGCGAAACCCAACGGTAAACAACACAAACCAGATCAGCGCGGGGTTAAACCCCTTGGAGTCTCCGTTAAATTTTGCCATGAGCTGCAAGTTATTTTTGTAATAATACAGAAAGATATTGACAATATTAGCAGAGAAGTAAGATTCATCGCGGGCGATCGCAATTCAACTACTTCCCACAAATCAAATTTAATTGTACATCTAAGTCTTGTGCGGTATCTACAACGTTTAGAGAAATTTGCTCTAATTGTGTAAAAGGTTCTGCTTCTGCTTGTTGCGAGGTCAATAGTTCTGCTGTGGCGTCGGCAATATCGCCTGTGCGCTGTTGCAGTCGTTCTCGCAATACTGCCATTGGTGCGGTGCAGTAAACGATTTGCAGCGGCAAGCCGTGGGATTGAGCCAGATTTATCGCATCGGTTCTCAAGTTTTGGCGATCGAACTTAGCGTCTAAAATCACATTCCAACCTCGGTCAGCCAGCATTATCCCCAACTCTAACAATTTACCATAAGTCCGCGCCGTCATCTCATCCGAGTACAAATCTTGACCACCGCGTTCATTTAAAGGAATTCCCCCTAAATGTTTGCGAACAGCATCGGATCTAATGTGAATCGCCCCAGTGTGGCGGGCCAAATATCGAGCCGCTGTACTTTTTCCAGAACCAGACAAACCAGACATCAAAGTTAACTTTCCCCGGCGCGGCTTTGTGTATTCCCAAGCCAGTTTGTAGTAATGAGCGGCAGTCTGTGAAATCTGTGCTTTTTCATCAGTAGAAACCGCTTCATCGTCCAACATTAACGAAGTTACTTTTGCTCTCACATAAGCTTGACGGCTCAAATACAGCGGCAGCACTTGCACTCCTTCCCAATCGCCTGTTTGTTCGACGTAAGTATTGAGAAAAACATTTCCTAAATCTCTGCGCCCCCGCGATTCCAAATCCATGACTGTAAAAGCAATATCGTACATGACATCCACAAATCGAAAAGGCTCGTTAAATTCAATGCAGTCAAACAGCAATATTTTACCTTGCCACAAAGCGATGTTCCGCAAGTGCAAATCTCCGTGACACTCGCGAATTTTATTGTTGGCAATCCTTCGCTCAAACAAATCTTGATTTGCCTCAAAAAACGCATCAGTATAATCTTTGGTTTCCTGATATTGACTCGCAGTCTGCGGCCCGCCGACATATTTTTGGGAAATCCGGTAATTGTTATCTATTGCTGTCCGAATCTGACTGACTTCGCCAAATGTGCGAATGTAGCTATTACTAACTGCCGTGCTGTGAAACTTGGCAACTTCGCGCCCTAAGTCTGCCATAATTTGCTCAGTCAACAGTCCGCGTTCCAACAAACTGAGCAACAGTGAATCTTGAGGAAACTGTCGCATCTTAAGCGCGTATTCTACAGCAACTTGGGTGGGAGTTACATTTGGTGCATTACTGCCAAATTTAAACGCATCGCCACTTTGAATAATTGGCAAAACTTCGATATAGATTTCCGGTGCTGTGCGTCGGTTCATTTCCAATTCTTGGATGCAGAAATGCTGCCGTTTCTCCACAGTCGAATAGTCCAAAAAGCCAAAATCGACTGGTTTCTTGATTTTGTAAGCATAATCTCCTGTCAGCAGGACAAAGGAAATGTGAGTCTGAATTAGTTGCACTGGTTCTGTCACCCCGTGGGGGTAGAACCCGGGCTGCAACATCTGCTGAATCAGAGGTGGGAGAGAAGTCATATCAATTTTGGATTGTAGATTTTAGATTGAGGATTTTTAGATTTTAGATTGAGGATTAGGGATTTTTAGATTGACAATTGGGGATTGGGGATTGAGGATTTGGATTTGGGATGCAAGGATATTGACTTTGATCCGATTTATTATAAAGTTGATATTTAGCGTAAACCAAAAATTAGTGATGACAGAAAACAATCCAGAATCCGGTTCCGTAGATGTGTTTGGCGTGGGCAATGCCCTTGTAGACATCCTAGCATTAGTCGAAGATGATTTTGTGGTCAAGCACGGACTGAATCGCGGCGCGATGACGCTGATGAATTCGGAAACCCAGGGGGGAATTTTGCACGATTTGGAACACAATCCGCTGCAAATGCGATCGGGGGGTTCTGCGGCAAATACGATGATTGGTTTGGCTCAGAGTGGCGGTAAAGGCTATTATTCGGGGAAGGTTGCTAAGGATACTAACGGCGAATTTTACCGCCAAGATTTGCTGGAGGCTGGGATTGATTTTAATGTGCATCCTGCTACTGAGTCGAATGGGCCCACGGGTACTTGTGTCGTGCTGACTACGCCGGATGCGGAACGCACGCTGTGTACTAATTTGGGGGTTTCTACTACTCTGGCGGCGACGGATATTGATGTCGATCGCCTGTCTCACTGCAAGTACAGTTATGTTGAGGGCTATCTTTGGGATGCTCCGGAGCCCAGAAAGGCTAGTATTGAGACGATGGAACAGTCTAAGCGTCTGGGTGTGAAGGTGGCTTTTACTTTTTCGGATGGCTTTTTGGTCGATCGATTTGCGGATGATTTTCACAAGGTGGTTTCGGAATATTGCGATGTCATTTTTTGCAATTCTGACGAAGTTCGCAGCTTTTTCAAGGAGGAATCTCTGGAAGAGTGCGCTCGCAAAATGAGCGAGATTTCGGATTTGGCTTTTATCACGAATGGGGACAAAGGCTGCATGGTAGTGGAAAATAAACAGATTGTGGATGTGGCTGGATATCCCGTAAAGGCGATCGATACTGTGGGTGCTGGCGATGCTTTTGCAGGCGGTGTTTTGTTTGGAATTACTAACGGTTTGAGTGCTGTAAAAGCGGCTCGTTGGGGCAATTATTTGGCTTCAATGGTGGTGCAGATTCACGGGCCTCGTCTTGAGGGTTCTCAGGCTCATTTGCTGAACCAGGTGATTTCTGGTTAGTAGTTGAAAATGGCGATCGCACTTTTTGTCGTAAAGGGCGATCGCACTTTAGCACTAATCGGGTACAAATACATTAATCTACTACTTCAAAGGACAAGGAGAAGTTGCTTAAAACATTCTGTGAGAGTGAAAACAGCTTTATGGTGGAAAGTAGCGATAAAGATCTTTCCGGTGAAGCACCCTGGCAAAAGTAACAGTTTCGCCATCAAAATAAAAACCTATTCGATGAGTCGCCAATCCGAAGCTGATAGGCATTATCATCGCCTTTCAATTTTTTCAAGTTAATAATTGCCTGTAATATCAAGTCCGGTCGATTAACATAACAAAAATTGTTCGTAGTGTGGACTTTAGTCCGCAACATACTGCGGACTAAAGTCCACACTACGAACCTTCAATGGGAAATGGGAATAAGCTACCTTATCGACACCCATCGCACCTGACACGATCGCCTTTTTGTGTAGTACAATATAGTTGCGCTCGTATTACACGTGTAACTATAACCGTACCATGCCATGTCACAGCCAAAGTCCCCAAAACCCAAAATGGCGACAATCCGCGAGATTTACGATCGCGTTTTATGGGATAGTCGTTTAGACCATCGTGCCTTTAGCCTTGGTTTTAGCGATCGCATTTCTGGTAATATGCGAGAAAAGCCTTTGTCAGAATGGGCAGTCGATGGCGATATTCCCTGGCATCGGATTCGTTATGTGAAATGTGGGGAAACAATTGTTTGGGATCGCGATCGGCTGATAGACTTGTTTGCTACTGGAGAATTACCAATCGCCGCATGGGTTGTCGCCACGGAAAACCCAGAATCGGCAAACCAGCAACAGCAAATCGATCCTCAACAATCACATCCCACCTTGGTTAAAGACTTCCCCACTAGATATATTTACCAATACAATCGACAAAATTGGCAAGCCAGCAATTTGCCATTAGAGTCGGTAACAATAACCAGATTAAAAATTGTCAGTTTTAACGTATTATCAGATCTCTACGAGTCAGAACTTACCGAGACAGCCCAGCGAATTCCGATAATTATAGAGCATCTGCGTCAGTGTGATGCCGATATTATCGCCCTTCAAGAAGTAACACCGCGTTTATTAGAAAAATTATTAGCCGAGGATTGGGTTCAGGCTTATCATATCTCCGAATCTCCCCAAGGCGAAACGCTGGAATGGCACGGTTTATTACTGCTATCGCGATTGCCATTTACTTTAGTAGAATATCGCTACTCGCCACGGAAGCGGGTTTTAGTAGGAAAGTGGTTGCTGAATGGCAAAACTCTCAATGTCGCCGCCGTCCATTTTACCAGCGATTACAATAAAAATTCTGAAAAAGTCAGGTCTAAGCAACTTACTATCTTGCTAGAATATCTAAACTCACAGCCGGGAGATTGTCTAATTGTTGGCGATTTTAATGCCAAAGACAACGAACCAGCAGAAATATTAACGCAAAACAATTTTATTGATATTTGGCAAACACTGCATCCCGAAGATCCGGGATATACTTTCCATCCCCAGGCTAATCCTTTGGCGGCATTAATGAGTTTAACTGGACTTGCGGGACGGTTAGATAGGATGATGTTACGGAGTCAGGATGGAGATTGGATATCTCGTCAAATAGAATTATTTGCCTGCAATCCCATACCAGATACAGAAGGCAAAATCTATCCCTCCGATCATTTTGGGATTCTTACCCAGCTAGAATCCATCGCCTCTTTACAAACCATCTCACCTGTCTATAAAAGTGCAGTTGTCATCATTCCACCCGATGACATTTTACCTGCAATTCAAAGTATTCGCCGCCGTTGCGATCGCCAATTTCATCGTTGGATGCCTCATATCAATATAATATATGGTTTTCTGCCAGAATCATATTTTTCAGAAGCAGCAGCAGCCATCACCCAAGCACTGACAAAACTAGAATCATTTACTATAACTCTATCAAACTTTGAAACTTTCACGCACTCTTCTAGCTGTACGGCATGGTTAAATCCGATTCCTCAACCTGCCGATGCGCTGCATCAATTACAAGCAATACTTCAACAAATATTTCCGCAATGCGACGAACAAAGTAGCAAATCAGCTAACGGATTTACACCCCATTTAACTGTAGGTCAATTTCCCACAACTCAAGTCGCCCAAACCGAACTTTCCCAATGGCATCCAGTCAAATTTCAAGTAGACTCGATCGCCCTAATTAGCCGCCGCGATAACGAACCATTCGAGATTAGATATCGGATACCTTTAAAATCAGCAACTCCCTCAGAAATTTCCGGCGCAAAAACAGGAGAAAATGAGTCTAACTTATCGCTAATCCAAATAATCGACCAACTCGATCCCAAACTCACTCAAACACAGATACTGCATCGAGAAGTCATTCAATCAATTGTCGCCCAAGCTTGTCAAGAATGTTTGGGCTACCAACCATTATTACAGCAAATCGGTTCGGCGCGGATTGGCGTACAAAGCAGCCACAGCGATTTAGATTTACTTTGTATAATTCCCGCCCCTTTAACACCAGCAGCATTCCTCAAACAGGTACAAACTAGATTAGCAGGATTGTGCGTTAGCGAAGCCCTCGTAGAGGATCGATCGCAACTCGTGAAATCGGGGAGAGTACCAGTATTGAGAATGGAAATTGAAGGAGTGGCAGTCGATTTACTCTCTGCCACAACCCTCGGACAATTAGAGATAATTGAAGCATTATCTGAAGCCGATCGACCATTTTTTGATGCTGTCAGTTGGAGTGCCGTAGTAGGTGCTTTGGAAGCGGATTTGATAATGGATACAGTCAGCAAACATTTGTCATGGGATTTGTTTATAAACTTGTTAAGGGCGGTGCGAACCTGGGCAAAAGCACGTCAGATTCACGGTAATGCTTGGGGATTTCTCGGTAATTTTTCTTGGGCGTTACTGACAGCTTGGAGTTCGATTCATAGCAAAGACTTAAACCTAGATATCTTGCTTGCCGATTTTTTCCAAATCCTCAGCCAACATGATTGGACTCAACCAATAGCATTAACTGAAGCCGGAACACAGTATCAAGTACACAAATCGCGGGAATGGTTGCCCGTAATTACATCGATCGCACCTTGTCACAACAGTACCAGAAATGTCACGCGATCGACCGCAGACATCTTGCGCCGTGAATTCGAGAGGGGTGCAGAAATTGCGTCGGAAGTATTGACAAAAAATACCACTTGGGCAACTCTATTTGAGTCTGTCGATTTACTGGAACAATCGAATGCGTTTTTAGTATTGACGGTAAGTAGTCCAGAAATCGGTAATTTAGAAAAATGTGGCGGTTGGATTGAAGGTCATATAATTGGATTAGCGATTAATTTAGAGCAAAAACTTAATATCTCTGTTAGGCCTTGGCCTGGAATTCGGAGAAAGCAAAATCTAGTTAGCGTCGTGCTAGGTATTGACTGTAGTCTAGATAAAGATGCTAGTGCGATCGCCCAAATTACCAATGAGTTTATCGATCGGTTCAATGCTGCTAACGATTGTAGCGGTATATTGGCGATCGAGTTGTGCGATCGCGATTCATATCACGTCGCGTCGGGTCGATCGCATTGTACCTCATCTACCTGAGAAAGGCTAGAGAACCCATTTCACATATTTTCTTGAACAAGACAGACAGATCGATCGCCCATCTGGCGTAACTCAATGGTAAAATTGTAATCCAACTGTAGCGCTCCGATGAATTTGCATCCTACATTCCCAAATAAAAACTCAAATTAGCGCCTCCACCGAGTCACTAACCTACCAGCGTTATCTGCGCCTAGCAGTTTTTAAAGAAATGGATTTACCAAAATTTTTATGAATATAAAATGGTCGATAAAAAACTTATTTCGATCGCAGAACTTCTGGATAATTGTGCTAGTTGTGGCCATCTCTAGGATTGTCTTAAATTCGCAGCTTGACGAGTGGATTGGTGTAGCGCCACCTTCAGCAGCAATCGAACGTCTCGCCACCGCCGCCACCATGACGCGGGAAGCGCAACAAATTTTCTACCGGCAAACTCCAACCATCGAACCCAAGCAAACCTTCTTAAAAGTGTGTCAACCAAAGGAAGGGATGAAGGACAGCTTAATTATATTTGGGTGCTATTTCACCAACGGTAAATCGGGCAAAATTGCGATTCAGTCGGTTACAGACGATCGATTTCAAGGCGTGATGGAAGTGACAGCAGCCCATGAAATGCTCCATGCCGCTTACACTCGCCTCAGTCCATCGGATCGCGACAAGCTAACACCCCAACTCAAACAAGCTGCTTTGCTTATCAAAAACGATCGCTTGTCTGGCATATTAAAGCAATACCAGCAAAAGGATATAGCTTTGTATGTCAACGAATTGCACTCGTATCTGGGGACAGAGCTCGGCAATCTCGGCGATGTCGAACTCGAACAATACTATCAGCGTTACTTTCGCGATCGCCAACAAGTGGTAAAATTAGCCGATCGCTCTCAAGAGATCGTGCGAAAATTAGATGAGAAATCCCAGCAACTCAAACCTGAAATTGATACCTTAGAAGCAAGTCTCGCACAAACCAAGCAAACAATCAAAGAGCGCAATCTCGAACTCGGATCGCAGAAACGCAATCTAGATGCGTTGCAATTGGACTTACTGCGTTTTAAGGAACAAGCTGAAGAATCTTACCGACAGGGTAACGGCTCTCCAGAAAAGGTGTTTCAGTTTGAACAAAATAAATCTGATTACAATCAAAAAGTGCAAGAATTTAACGATCTAGTGCGCCAACAGGAGGAGCGCGTTGCTGGTTTTCAAAAGCAATTCGATATTTACAAGCAGAAAGTTAACGATTACAATGCAATTGGTCGTGAAGAAAAAGCCCTCTTCGACGATCTCAAAGCTACCCCACCAGTCAAGCTCGAAGCCCCAAAAGAGCGCTGAAGCGCAACTATAGCGGTTATCAGAAAGATGAGGTACGTTGTTGGGCTTTAGCCCTCTTTGCTAATCTTCGGAAAGAGCGCTTTCATCGCAACTACATACCTTAGCCTATTTGTAGTTGTATATATCCTATCCTGACAAGATGGTTTTATTGTAGTCGCGCTCTTTGCAAATATTAGGAAAGAGCGCTGAAGCGCAACTACATACCTTGGCCTAAAACTTTTATTATAATACCAACGGAAGTGTCACCACACAAGTTGTACCAATACCGACTTCACTGGTAATCTCAATACTACCTTGATGCAAATCAACGCACTTTTTAACTACGATCAATCCCAATCCCGTACCAGGAATAGTTCGGACATTCTTACCTCGGTGAAATGGCTCAAACAACTGCTTGATATCTTCAGGAAAAATACCAATTCCTCGATCGCAAACTCGGAGTAGCACCTGATGCAACTGAAACTCTAAACCAAGATGCACATTACCTCCTTTGGGCGAATACTTAATTGCATTCGATAACACATTTGACAGAATCGATCGCAACAATTTTTCATCCAAACAAACGGGAATTGGATTTCCCTCACAGGTAAAGGTGATGGTATACTGACTGCCGGCGCTGAGTCGCATTTCTTCCACAAATTGTTCGCAAAATTTGTCCAAAACCAAAAATTTTGGATTAAATTCTAGTTTCCCAGTTTCGGCGCGATTGATGGTTAAAATATCGTCGAGCAATTGCACCATATTCCTCACAGAATCCTGAATTCGGTGCAGATTTCTCAGTCGCTTTTGGGAGTCATTCCATTCGTCTGGGCTGTTTTCGAGAATTTGAGCTGCTGCTAAAGCCGTACTGAGTGGAGTGCGAAATTCATGGGATGCCATTGAAAAAAAACGGGTTTTCAGAATACTCAGTTCTTTTTCGCGCTCCAGGGCTAACCGAATTTCGTCGAGTCGTTTTCGTTCGGTGATATCACGAGTATTAACGATAATTCGTGTGGTGGCAGCATTATCTATAAAAGGTTGGCTAATCGCTTCCAAGGTTCGCCAAGAGTTGTCTTTGTGACGGTAGCGGAATTCAATGGGACGGTTTAGTTCTGCACTTTGCCAAGTATTGGTGAGACTTTGATAAGTAGTGGTAAAATCATCTGGGTGAATTGGCTCAAATATTTTTTTCCCCACGAGTTCAGATACTAAATAGCCTAAGACTTTTTCCACAGAAGGACTGACATAGCCGATCGTACCATCTGTATCTAGAATCATAATAATGTCGAGAGCATTTTCAATGAGCGATCGAAACCGTTCTTCGCTCTGTCGCAGGGCTTGTTCTGCTTGTTTTCGTTCGGTTGTGTCTCGCTGGATGGCGATCCAGTGGGTATACCAACCCGTGCGATCGCCAACAGGAACAATACTAAATTCATTCCAATATTCCGAGCCATTTTTCCGATAATTAATCACTTCAACGGTGACTGATTTCCAACGCGAAAGTGCTGTCCGAATTTTGTCTAATTCTGTGCGATCGGTTTTTTCACCCTGCAAAATCCGGGGTGTTTTACCCAAAACTTCTTCTAGGCTATATCCTGTAATCTGGGTAAATGCTTTATTGACATAGATGATGCGAAGACCAACTTCATCGATCGCTTCCGCTTCGGTAATTACGACGCCATCGTTTGTGTTAACAACAACTGATTGGAGGAGTCGCACCTGTTCTTCCTGTTGCTTTTGTTCGGTAATGTCGGCAATCACTGCGACAATGCCCTCAATCTGATTCTCACTATTTTTTAAGGGGGCGGCGGAAAAGATAATGTCGATCGCACTTCCGTCTTTTTTGTGGCGGCGCAGTTCGACACTATATGTGATTCCTTGCAGGAGATTGCTGCGGAGAGTGGAATAATTTTCTAATGGATCGTCGATAAAAATTGGGTTGGGATGGTTGATAACTTCTGCTTCAGTCCAACCAAACATCTGTTCGGCGGCAGGATTCCAAATTTTGACGTACCCTTCTATATCCAGCGTGAAGATAGCGCGAGGAGAGGCGCTAATCAGGGTTTTTAGGGTGTGATTGGTGTGGCGCAATTCTACTTCGGTGCGCTGTCTTTCCGCAATTTCGTCTCGTAGGGCGACGTTGGCGTGAGCTAATTCTTCGGTGCGTTGTTGGACGCGCTCTTCTAGTTCGGCGTTGAGTTGTTGAAGCTGTTGGTATAATTCAGACTGTTGAATGGCGATCGCCACCTGCGTCGCTAGTTGCTGCATTAACTCCAATTCCCAGGTTTCCCAGATGCGCGGGCGATCGCATTGGTGAGCAATCAATAACCCCCAAAGATAGGGTACAGAAGGATTCCCCTCAACCTGCCGATTTTCTTGGACGATGGGGACAACCAATTTTGCTATGACTCCAAATTGTTGGAGAAAATCAGTCAGACAAGTTTCGAGATCGGCTTCTTCAATATTTTCTATGAGGCGGGTTTTCCCCAGAGAATAAGCCTCATGGTACTCGCTGGGAAACACTTCTGGTGGAAAGGATGTTCCTAAAATGACGGGGTAAGGGGGTAAAACCGCTTCGTTAATGGCACTGCCCGTTCCGTCTGGCCACAGGCGGTAAATGAGAACGCGATCGGCTTCCAGAAAGCGCTGCACGTCTGCTACCGTGGTTTCTAGCACGTGGTCTAAATCGAGGGATTGTCGGATGTGTTGAGCAATTTGATTGACTAACCGTTCGCGATCGGTTTGTTGTCGCAGCACCCCTTCCGCTGTTTGTCGTCGGGCTACTTCCTGTTTGAAGCAGGGGCAAATTACTACCACAACTAAAACGCCGATCGCAACTAGAAAAATGTTACTTAGCATAGAAAATGGTTGGATAATTCCTATGAAAATCAGGATGCCACCAACAGACAACAACCATGCTGCAACCATGCTAACCAGCATCAGTCAGATCGAGGGCTGGAATCGAACCTAGTCTGGAAACTACCATATTTAAACCAGTATTGCTTGAGGTTGTGACAAGGCGTATGCAAACTGGCTTTGGCACGATATAGAATGACTTGACGGTGATCGCCCATCCAAATTTTGTCGATCGGCTGAACCGAGATTAATGTTCCTCCTAAAGCCGTAATCGACTCAGTAAACCGCTCAATAGCGCTATAGTCTATAGTTTCAAAGATGTAAAAATTGCCAGAACAAATTAAATGACGGCTGCGAATCCAGCATTGCAACTTTTTTTCGGCTTGTGGTGGCAACATTCTAATACTATTGAGTGTGATACTCATGGTCTATCGGCAAAATGTGATTAGGATTTAATAAATGAAATTTTTTCAAGCCAGTGTATCGATAGAGTTGACATCCTTCCGAATCGACTGCGATCAATTCTGGACATACTTTAGTATCTCAAGATGAGGAAATACCAGTTCTCCAAAATCATACAACATTAACAAATGTAGGTTGATAGTAGGAGATCGACCCAACGATGTAGATTGTACAATTATTTGTTTGGGGAACTGGTATAAAATCAACTTTCATCCACTTTTTACAGAGGATGTAGGGAGATCTAAATCTAATTGGAGAAACCAGAAAAAATGCCCTACACAGTGATTCAATCCATCTATTATACAGGGGATTTGTGTTGGATTTAGAGAATCTCAGTGATGCTCACAATTTTCCCAGAGGTGCGATTGATCCGCTGAATTTGCGGAGTCATATTGTCTCCTGCCACAATGTATGTCGTGTTACTGAGGCGCCGAGGTCGATCGAATTTAGACCCTGTTACCACAATTTTGAACATCTTTTCGGTTGCCACATAAGCGCCTCCTCGACTGGTTGAGGGCTTGATGGCGTTAGCGCTGTTGGTGGCAACGGCGTAGACTAACTGAGATGCTTTGACGGCACTGTCGATTTGGGCGAAACCCCGATCGAGCAGCGACATCCGATTGTAACCTAGTTGCTTGGTATTTGCTTCGCTGCTTCTGCCTCGGTAATAGGGAACAACGTTTTCACCAAAAGCGCTTTGATACTCGTCGCTGTCGATATAGGAGTCAATTTCGGCAGCGTAGCCTTGCTCAACGCAGCGGATAATGTGTTCAGAAATTTCTGTTTGATCTTGGGGCGCACGGCCTAGCAGGTGCAGGAAATTGAGTTCGACAAATCGATAGGGAGCGCACTTTTGAAAATAGCGAGTGCTATAAAAATCTGATTTAGCAACCAATCGCACAAATTCACGCACGGAGATGCTGCGATCGCACAATTGAGATTCCGCAGTTACCAACCGCTCGCTTTCCATCACGTGGGGATTGCCCAAAACCTGCTTGTAGACGGCGCGAATCACAGCTTGCACCTCATCCGCGCCGCTGGTTTGCCACAGTTCACATTTTGTCGAATCTGCCATTACAATTAATCTCCGATACAAATAGTTGATAGTTGGTATTAGCTGAAATCTTGCATCACGGTCAATAACAGGCAAGATGCCTGTTCCACAAAAATCAATTTTCTTGTGGGTCGGAATTCGGCCCGCCCGTAAAAGGGTGATTGCAAATGCTGCAAGATTTCAGCAGTAAAGTCCTGAACGCACCTGTCGTTAAAAACCTGTTTTTTGAGAACCTTTTGTTACCAAAAAGAATTGGTTGAAAGCCCGCCCGCCCGGGAGAAATTAAAATCAGGCTATTCATTACTCCCCTACTCGGATTTCTAGGTCAACTGTCAACTGTCAACTGTCAACTGTCAACTGTCAACAGCCTGCTTCAAAGGCAAAAAATCAGTTTTATGAACGTTTTGAGGCGTCACTCTCGATAGTTTCCGGTCAGAATTCGATCGGAATTTGACTAGACAGGGGTGATACTAGCGATCGTCCCACCTTGTTTGTGAATCCGTTGATAGGTTTCGGATAGTTCGTTAAACGACACCAGGTAAACTTGGTTGCTGCGGCGAAACTTGGAAATCCGATTCACCACATTGGCGCGATAGCCGGTAACTTCAATGCGATAGACTTTTCCGTTTTCATCCGATCCAGCGCCATGACGAGTCCGAGCACTACCGGATGGATTGCGGAATGTCGATCCGCTGCTGGCTGGAGAAATTACGGCGGTTGGCGTGCCCTGAATTACTAGGGAATTCAAACGCGGACTCTTACCTGCCAGATTTCCCTTCAAGCTGCTGCTAGAAGCACCTCGCACCAACTCGAAGGTATGGGTAAACTGCACCATGCTTTGACAAGCTTCGGTTTTGTATCCCCGGATGTAGGGAACAATGTCATCCCCAAAAGTATTCTGGTATTCATCGCTATCGAGATAAGAATCGATCTCAGCCTCAAAGCCCTTGGTATCCAGAATGGTACTTTTGCTCCGCATTTCTTCGAGATCCAGCGGTGGGCGGCCAAGTAGATGTCTGAAGTTGAGTTCGATCGCCCGATAGCGAGCACAACTATCGAAAAATCGCGATCGATACAAGTCAGACTTAGCAACCCGACGCACAAACTCCCGTACCGTCAGTTCATCGCGTTTAAACTGCGACTCACAAACGGTGAGGCGTTCGCTCTCCATCACGTAGGCATTTCCCAAAACTTGTCGGTATACTGCCTGAATGATGGTTTCAAGGTCTTCATTGGAGTTACCTGTAACCCGCTCTATTGGTGGGGTTTCATCAAACAGGCTCACTCCCAATCTTGAAGCTGGTCCAAAAGTCATAAAAAAGTTCGGTAAGTGGGAAACGAGCGTGGCTTTAGCCCGCTCGTGGGAAACTTCAAGAGCTGTTTCAACCGCCTTGAATCCCCTTGCGGGGTTGGAGGGGTATGGTTGCCCCTCCAGTGAGGTATGGTTGCCTCGATCTCTCTTGCGAGAGTAATGTTCGTCTCGCCAATGTTATAAAAGCTTTTTAGGCTAGCAGCACTGTCGAGCGTGACTTTAAGACTGTTTAACTACTAGCGACAGAGCCCAAAACTGGCGTCGCATTCAAGGAGTGTCCTGACTCAAATAACGTAGTCAGTTAAGACTTAGGCCCGTCAGTACAGCTCGCGAGAGATATCTCTTACAAGCTCAGTCCCTTTAGGGCTGAGTTACTGACTTAACACTAATCTCCCAAATTAACTATCAAGTGGGTGGGAAAGGTTGCCCCATCCAAGTGCCGATCCTACCTACAATTACATAGAACAAGTAAAGAAATGAGTCAGAGAATGGTAAAGAAATCGGAAAGATTCTCAATAAGTAATCAATCGTGATTTTTGGCAATATTTGTTAATAAAACTTTTGCCGATGGTTTGTGAGCTTCACTTGGGTCAAAACTTGTTGACATCTCGATCGCAAATCGGTAAAATTTGGGGCCCAAATGCGAATAAGATGTTGAGGAGCCACCTCCGGGCGATCGCCCTAGCCCTATTTGCATTAGACCGCTCTGGTTCGCTAACTCAATCTTGTCTAAAAGTCAACTCGAACAGAAGGAGTCCCCCGCTGTACAACGAGCGTACTCGCGATGTTTGTCAGCGGTGGGAGGAATTCGCGCGAGGTGAGGATTCCATCTGCCCATAATCCATCAAGCGACGCTCTTGGCAGATGGGCAGATGGATGACGAGACGAGCAAATTCCTTGCTCTTGCCAAAGTTTCACGTATTGAGATACAATGAACTCATGAAGCAAGTCCTGACAGTATCCTGCAAACTCCAAGTAACACCCGAACAGTCCGCCAAAATTGACGGAACTCTTCGGGCGTTTGCTGCTGCTTGCGGATACGTGAACGAAACTGTACAACCAACTCTGATGAATGAGTTGGCGATCCAGTCCTTGGTTTATCACGATGTCAGGGCTAAATTTGGGCTTTCGGCTCAGTTGGCTATCCACGCGATTAGACGGGTTTCTGGCAACAGGAAGACGGCTAAAAAGGACGGTAAACCAGTTGGGAGTTTTGCCCCTACCAGCGCGACTTACGATGCCCGTACCTTTTCCTTCAGGGAGAAAGACTGGACGGTAAGTTTGACAACTATCGATGGTAGAGAGCGATTTAACCTGGCTATCGGCAACTACCAGATCGGATTGTTGAAGGGACACAAGCCTAAAACAGCGACTTTGTGTAAGCGCAAAGATGGTACTTACTATCTGAATATCCAGCTTGAATCTACGCCACCAGAACCGGAGAAAACCTCTAAGGTTTTGGGCTGCGATTTGGGTAGAACCGACATTGTTGTTACATCTGAAGGGGATAAGTTTAGCGGTAAAGAAATTACCAAAGTTAGAAATCATTACGCTTCCTTGAGAGCGAATATCCAACAAAAAGCCACGAGAGGCTCGCGTTGCACTCGACGCAGATGTCGAGAATTGTTGAAACGGTTGTCGGGCAAGGAGAAACGCTTTCAGGAATTGGTAAATCACACCATCAGCCACAGGCTGATAGCTAGGGCAAAATCGAGCAAACAAGCCATTGCTTTGGAAGATTTGACCGGAATTAGAGATCGTACCAACCAACTCCCTCGCACCAAGAAAGAGCGAAGGTTGAGTAATAGTTGGGCGTTTTTCCAGTTGCGACAATTATTGATATATAAAGCGATTAAGCATGGCGTACATCTTATATTTATCGACCCTAGATATACCAGCCAAACTTGCCACAATTGCAACCATATTCATCCCGTTCGTGGTGAATCCTATCGGAGTGGTAAAAAGTTTTCTTGTGGACATTGTGGCTGGATTGGTGATGCGGATTTGAATGGCAGCCGGAATATTGCTGCTCTTGGGGCTGTCGTAAATCAGCCTAAAGGTTCGGGATTGTCTTGCTCTTTGCACGACCATCTCAGGGCTATTGAAAGCCCCCGCCATATTGTGAGTGCGTAAGCACGAAACAATTGGCGGTGGGTAATTTACTAAGTGGCTTTGTACTTTCCCCCAGCCTCTTGCTTATGAGGATTCTCTTGGTTGAAGACGATCTGCGCCTTGCAGAAACCTTGGCAGAAGCCTTGACAGACCAGCGCTATGTTGTTGATATAGTTACCGATGGGGAATCTGGATGGCATCAAGCAAAGATGCTCAACTATGATTTGCTGCTACTAGATTTGATGTTACCAGAACTGGATGGTATTAGTTTGTGTCATAGATTGCGATCGCACGGCTATACTATGCCTGTCCTCATGATCACAGCCCGTGACACCCTCAGTGATGAAATTAATGGGCTGGATGCTGGAGCTGATGATTATGTAGTCAAGCCCGTGGACTTGCAAAAACTATTTGCTCGAATTCGAGCCTTATTGCGTCGAGGTAGTAGCACTTCTGGGCCGATTTTAGAATGGGAAGAAATTCGGCTCAACCCCAGCACCTATGAAGTCACCTACAGGAAAATTCCACTGCATCTCACGCCCAAAGAATACGCGCTTTTGGAACTGCTTTTGCGAAATGGTCGCCGCGTTCTCAGTCGAAGTGTCATGATCGAACACGTCTGGTCGTTGGAATCTCCTCCCGAAGAAAATACTGTCAAGGTTCACATTAGAGGTTTGCGTCAAAAACTCAAAGCTGCGGGATCTGCTGAAGATTTAATTGAGACAGTTCACAGTATGGGCTATCGTCTCAAGCAATCAGATTCCAGTACAAATACGATCAAAACTCCTCTGGAATTGAAAACTACACGTTGAAAACATTCACTTCACCAACAATACCCGCCAATAATTGACAATCTCAAAAACCCGCCCCGGCCAGCATATTATGGTCTATCTATCGTCCAGAATATAATAACCATATCCCCGACTTCTTATTAAAAAAGTCGGGGAGCTAACAGAACAAAACAATACTAAAACTAGGCTTCAGCAGAAACCAATTCGACTTCATCTTCTTTGAAGTGAGCTCGAAATTTTTTGTCAAACTGAACTAGCACCGGCCAATTAGCACTGACTGGTCTGCCTTGCCATTCGTGAACGATCGCCACGATTTCTCCTTCCATACCCTTAATCTCAACTGGTTGACTGCGATTTTCCGGGTGGTGGTAGACAACAACAGAGTTTTTAACGCAAACGCGATCGCCAATTTTCATAGCTTAAAATTTAGTGTTCTTTCTTCAAAACTCTACAAAGCCTGCAAGTGCAGAACACTTGTTGGCTTTGGGGACAGTATTTTCATCTTCCCACAGAAGTAGAGCGAATACTCAAAGAAAATTGGCGGTTGTTTGTCGGTATTTCGATTCCGGGAAGCCTGAATGCCGATCGACTCTAGCTCGATCCCCACCGCCCGATCGGCATTTAAACGAATCGGGCGGCGGGTGGTGCGCCGGAATTGATGCAGGTTAATCGATCGGCGATCGGCTTAATTGATCCAACCAACACTCAACATCAACGGCGAGAGTTTGACCCAACTCCAGCAACTGCCGGATTGAAGGCAACTCCCAGCCGCCCTCTGAGCTGGCGGTATCCAAGGTAACGGGGTCAACCTTATTGTCGCCCGTCGAAGCAGCTTGCCGTTGCAGCCAGCCCAAACACAGAGGCACAATTTGACTGTACAGAGAATCAAAATAGAGTTCCTGGGATTTGTCCAAACACAAACCCAGACTCAGCCGATCGCCCACAGCTATCAAACGCTCGATGTACCGGATATTAGCTTCTAACTTGACAGACGATCGTTCGTCCGCGCCGGATCCTGCTTGCAGTAGCGTGTCTAGAGACCGCAAAACCAGCCGTTCCAAAATTTGCTTGACTTCAGGAACATTCAACCGGCTGCGGAGGTTGCCAGCTTCAGTCGCGATCGCCTCAATTTCCGCCAACAGTGAATCCGAGTCCTCTGTTTCCACTTCCAGCGCCTTCGCCGCCGTCAAACAGCGGTGTCCCAAAGCCACCTCAGCAGCCACCTGCAACTCTAGCGGCACCGGCAACTCGTCGCGGTGGAAAGCCATCATCACCCCGTAATTTTCCCGATAAACCTGAGTGTAAAGTTGATCCAAGCGAGTCAAATTTTCTTGACTCAGCAACTGGACGATGCGGTGGCGTTCCTCAGCAAATAAATCCCGCAAGCTAAAAGACTGATCCCCAAACAACCGCACCATTTCCAGAATCGCGTGGGCCGCCGAAGCTTCTTCCAGAACTCCAAACAACCGCTCTTTGAGCATAGTGTAAGACCGGCGGCTGCCAAAAGGCTGAATGCAGCAGTGGAAGTCCCAGCCCCCGAGGTGGAATGCAGCAAACACAAACACCTCTGTTTCCCGGGTAATTTCCGAGGTTAACTGCAATTGACCCACAGCTAGAGTCATCGAACCCATGCGCTGAATTTGGAAATCTTCCTGTTCGGCCTGATAGCAGTAAACTCGCTGTTCGCGGGGATATTTGGCAAACAGAGAACTAATGGCGTAGTGGGCTGCGACTTGTTTGAGACTGACTTGGGCCGTCGTCACCAGTTGGCGGTAAACTTCTGCCCCTGTTTTGAAACAGTCAACGTTGCTGGGTATGAGGGCCAGTCGATCGATAAAATCCTTTTCTAGCTGTACGCCCGTCACTTCTCCCGCCAATTCCAGCGCCCTGGCCGCGTAGCGCAAAATTTGCACGCCTTCGGGGCGAGAGACTTCTTCAAAAAACCAGCCGCAGCTAGTGAACATTAACAAAGTGTGGCGCTGCATTTCCAGCAGGCGCAGGGCGTCTACCTGTTCGGCAGCGTCGAGTTCGCGAATTTGATGGCGTTGGAGGAAACTGTCAACGTTAGCGGGCGATCGATCGCGGATGACATCAATATATTCATCTCTAGCTTTCCAGGGATCGCAAAACAGCTTGCGCCCCGCTTCCTCATAAATCGGAATCAGTCGATCGCGCAGCCAATTTAGAGTATCGCGCAAAGGCTTGCGCCACAGGAGGTGCCACCCGCCGCCGCCACCGCACCCACAATCATCTTGCCAGCGATCGACCCCGTGAGAACAACTCCAAGCCGTCACTGGTTTGAGTTCCACTTCCCAAGCGCTGGGATTTTGACCTAAATAATGAGCATAATTTGTCACAGTCCAGCCACGGCGGGGAAACTCTTCTGTGAAAGCGTAGGCGAGACATTTTTCCGTACTGTTTTTGTGGTGGCCGAAAGTTTCGCCATCTGTCGCCACGGAGATTAATTGAGCCGGTCTGTGGTCTCCCCGCACTGCTTGACCCAAGCGCCCCGCCAAGTGGTGGCTGCTGCTGAGAACGTCGTTGAAACCCATATCTCGCGAGATGGGGCCGTCGTAGAAAAAGATATCGATGTAGGGAGTGTTAGGATTTGGGACTGAGGACTGCTGGCCGAGTCCGCGGCCGAAGTGGTAAGTGCTCAGGGGCGAAAGTTGGTGGTCAGCCATCAAGCGCATTTCCGGCTTCAAATAGCAGCGGTACGGGCGAGTCGGATCGATTTGGCCGCCGCCGACTTCGTGCCATTCGCCATCTGTTTCTTGCTCTCCTTCTTGGTTTTGCCCGATTAGCGGGCGGCAGCGTTCGGCTTGGGAGGGAGCTAAGATAATAAAACGAATGCCTTCAGCCACCAAAACTTCGAGGGTGGCGTAGTCTACGGCGGTTTCGGCGAGCCACATTCCTTCCGGATGGCGATCGAATCTAGAGCGAAAATCTGCGATCCCCCAGCGAATTTGGGTGTATTTGTCTCGCTCGTTCGCCAGCGGCATGATGATGTGATTGTACACTTGGGCGATCGCGTTGCCGTGACCGTTGAGGCGTTGAGAGCTTTTGCGATCGGCTTCCAGAATCCGCTGGTAGACTGAACTGTCGTAGCGTTCCAGCCAGCTCATCAGAGTCGGGCCGATGTTGAAGCTGAGATATTCGTAGTTGTTGACGATCCCCGCGACTTCACCGCGATCGTTGAGTATGCGCGCAAAGGCGTTCGGGCGGTAGCACTCGTTGTCAATTCGTTCGTTCCAGTCGTGGGAGGGAGAAGCGCTGGCTTGGCGTTCGATCGCGTCCAGGTAAGGGTTTTCCCGAGGTGGTTGGTAAAAGTGACCGTGAACAGTGATACACACTCCAGTTGCTGTAGCGGCGGTGCTTTGGGTGGCAGCCGTCACAGTTGGCGCAGACACAGCGAGCAAGTCGGATTGAGTTTTAGAAATCGAAACCATGCGATCGAATCCTCAAGTAGTTAAAGACATGAAAACCAGCCTAATCAGCAAGTTAAACCTTACGCAGCAGGCGTTTGGGCTAGGCATCTGTAGGTGCTAAATTTTGCCAGATAATTTTTGATTCATTTGTAGTATTTCGAGCAAAGCATTCGTTGCAATATATCAACCGTCGATCCCTGAGTTTTTCTGCCAATGCTTTGCTGTTGAAAGAGTTATAAAAGTTAGCTGTTGCTGCTTTGTGGCACTTTCGACCCATTTCAGGTTAGTGCGTGCAGGGCTGCTCGTTGAGAGTTTATATTTACATTGCTGCATTTTAAAGTCTTATTCATTAAATGGCAAGTTTTCCCCGGAAAAATTTAATCTTTGGCGATCGATAGTAGCTGTGCTCGTAAAAGTTAACAATAGGGCGAAACCCCTCAACAGCCAGAATTTTTGCTGAGGGCGGTCTGTTGCACCGCTTTACTGTAATGTTGCTGTCCTTCTCCTCCCGAAAGTTGATTTGGATGGTATCGCAGACATTGCCGAGGACTGTACCGGACTAATCCAGAAAATGATTATACTGCAACTGTCCGAAGTATTGGTTACATAGACAATGCAAGAATCCTTTTCCAACTCAGCAAGCAGGCATTTACAGGATGCCCAAATTCTCTTGCAAACCCAACGCTGGGACAACGCTGTTTACCTTGCTGCCTATGTCGTGGAATGTTCATTTAAACTACTTGTGGAGCTATACTTTAAAGATGATAAAGGTGCCGTAAAAAAGTATGGACACGACCTCCAGGAACTTGATGGAAGAGCAATGGAACGCTTGCGGGTTCTTTATCCCATTTTGGATCGGCAACTTCCTGCTTCTAGAATAGCTGGCACTGTTCTAGCCCAAGATCACCCAGAGAGGAGATACGCCAAGTCTCAGCTTTGGACTGAGGAAGAAGCAAAGTTAGCTGTTCAACGTGCCGAAGAAATTTACCGAGAAATCATCCCCAAATTAGTGCTAAATGGCTCAATTTCCAGCAAGGATATTTAACACATGACGATCGCTTTTGGTGAAACATTTGAGCGAGTAAAGGAATGTTTTAGTGAACCCAGTATTGTATCTGAACTTGTGCCTAAGCTTCAGTCTGTCACCATTATTCGTGATGTCAATGGAAAAATTAGACTTTTTCTTAATTTATCGGAAGGTCAAAAACCACAAGAAGTTAATACTACTAACCTCGATCGGCTTCTTTCTGAAAAGCTAGGGCATTATTACGGCAAGGATATATGGTTGCCAGCCGGAGAAAATGATGCTTACAAAGCCCTAATTGATACTATCAAGGCTGAAAGAGTTTTTGCCCCTTGGGATGATGAATCAGATTCGCTTCGATGGTATGTTCTTGAGCGTCACATTGCTAAACAGGCCTGGACAGATAACAACGTAGGTGAACCACCTTGGAAAGAGGAATTAGTCTATGAAAAGCGTAAGCCTGCGATCGTATCTTTTTTCTCCTTCAAAGGAGGTGTCGGACGAACCAGTACCCTCGTTGCTACTGCATTAACTTTAGCCCGTAACGGTCATCGAGTTGCCATTGTTGACCTCGATTTAGAAGCACCCGGTCTTGCTACAATTTTTTCACCAGACAACTCCAATAATCCTGGTGTAATTGATTATTTATTAGAAAAGAAGATTCAAGGAAACGATTGGAAACTTAGCACTCACATCAAAAATCTTACTGAACCAACTTTGCTCGGAGATAATGGCGAAGACCTGAAATTACTTCCGGCGGGTACAGTAGATCGAGATTACTTAGAAAAATTAGCACGATTGGATTTTCAGAACCTCGTCGGTGGTGAACTGCGAAGTACAATGGGAGATATGTTAAAAGAATTACAAAGTGCAGCAAAACCTTTAGATTTTATTCTGATGGATGCGCGGGCTGGCTTTCACGATATTGGTGGCTTGGCGATTGCCAATCTTTCCCATGCAGCAGTCATCTTTGGAACTCAATCACGCCAAAGTTGGGCTGGACTAACTCATGTAATACGCCATTTAGCAAGCCCTGGAGTCGATCAGCGTTTACCATTAATTCTCGTACATTCGATGGCTCCCGCATTAGGAATACCGGGCAGGGAGCAAGAGTTAGCAGGATTTCGAGAACAAGCCTATACGATTTTTCAAGACAACTATTATTCTGAGGATGAAACTGTTCCTAATTCAACTAATATAGGGGAGCCATTTACCCCTTTTGTTATACCATATCAGGAAAATCTACGAGGAGACATAGCCCTATTTATCCGTAATTTAACCCCTGAAGAATCAAGTCGGCTGTCAGACATCGTAAGAATAATGACTAATTCCCCTTATCAGGATATTGCCAGAAAATTATGCGAAATTTTTAATTTTGACTTGAGAAAAGTAGATAAATAATCATCAAAAAAATGAGTGAAGTTAACCAACAAAAACTACTAGAATTAATCTGTGAAATTGCTCCCGGAATGGGTACGGCTGAACACGAAAGTAATAATGAGGAGAAGTTCTTAAAAAATTTCTTACCGATTCCAAACTATCGCTATGCTTTAGAACCCAATATCTTGTTAATACTAGGAGGCCGCGGGGTAGGAAAAACAGAATTATTCCGTTTACTAGCCATCCCTTCTGGACGGGAAGCCTTGGTTGAAAGTTTGAGAATTAGAGGATTACCTCCTTTGAGCCAAACGACGTGGATAGCTGGCTTTGGGAGGACTCGCACAGCAGAAAAGCGATTTCCCATACCAGACATTGTTGAGCGTCAAATGCAAGAAGCTACAAATATTGAATGGCGTAGCTTCTGGATCGGTTTAATGTTAGGTGTCATCCTAGAGCAAGAAGAATTTAAGCTAAAAGATTTTCTTCTTGAAGCAATAGAGCCGGAAATTATTAATGTCCTCAAAGGGAAATTATCTCTATTGTCAGACTGGCTGCCCCTAGTCAATAAAAATATTGAAAAGTTAAATTATGTCTTAGATAAATTAGACGAAAAACTCCTTGAGACTGATGATTGGTTATTTGTCACTTATGATGAATTAGATCGATTAGTTACTTCCTACATTGCCTTAGCAAATCCCATTCGTCAACTTTTAGCTTTGTGGCTAGATAGATGGCGACGTTGGGAGAGAATACGCCCCAAAATATTTTTGCGTACCGATCTATTTCGAGAGAAATTTTTGAGCTTTCCCGATGCTTCCAAACTGGGAGGTCATCAGGTTGAATTAGAATGGAAACCTTCATGGCTTTATCAACTTTTTGTCAAACGACTTGCGAACTCTGGCCCTGAAATGACGGAATATTTACAAAAAATCCCAGAGTTGATTATTGAAAACACAACTAGCTTGGGATGGACTGCAACATCAAACGAGAAATTGTTTGAAGAACTTATCGAAAAGATGATTGGTAAGTATATGGGGGCTAATCCTAAAAAAGGAATTACCTATCGTTGGATTCCTAATCACCTTCAGGATGCTGGCGGTAGAATTTCGCCACGTTCTTTTCTGAAGTTATTTGCATTATCAGCAAAAAATAGAAGGGAATCGAACTCTATTTTGGAAGACACTAAAGAACTTTTGCAACCTTCTGACTTGCAGGCGGCTTTAACACGTACCTCAGAAGATCGAATCAGGGAATTGCAAGATGAGTATCCCTGGTTAGAATCTCTCAAAACGAGTTTAGTTGGTCTAGAAGCTCCCATACCAAGGGAGAAGTTTTTAGATGCAGTGAAATCAACCAAATGGAGTGAACAACTGGAAAAACAACCACCCACCACTAACCCTGAAGAATTTTTGCAATATTTACTTCTACTTGGGATTGTAGAAAATCGTTCTGATGGACGTATTAATATGCCTGAAATCTATTTGTATGGGTTTAAAGTTAAACGGAAAGGAGGGGTTAAACGTCCAAAGTAATATTAAAGATATGTTGTAAGCTAGATCTGACATTACTTTTGAGGAGCAGTTTTTGAGTGCTGAAATTATTACCAAAAGAAGGATTGAATTAAACAGGGGGAATTTCAACAGCAGGCAACGCTTTTGTTGAGGGGTGTGTGGCATCGCCTTGATGTGTTGTGTCGGTGCAAAATCTTTTGTAGAGTTTTTTTTGTTAAAACAGCGTCTTCAACCGCCTCTAGTAACTTATCGAAGCCAACAGATAGCCTCCTGAATGCGATCGCGTGCGTGAGGATTTTCATGTCTTACCTCGACTTGATGCCGACTGCTGAAACAGCCTTGATACAATAATATCCCGCCCGTACAGTCCCCCATTCCGAGAATTTGTCGATCGCACATTCATTCATTCAATGAGTCAATCAAACGTTGAGCAACACCTCGACCCCAAGAGTCAGGATGAACCCTCAGCGGTTCCCAAAAACCGACACTCCCCCAACAAACGGCTATATTCGACCCAACTAGCTGCCCATCAACCTCGGCGGCAAAAGCTGCTGTCAGATCGATTTGCGATCGCGTTTCAACATAGTTCGCATCACTACAAAAATCAGTCGTTTGAGGCAATCCAATCAAAGTACCAAAGGCCAGTCTCAAAATATGTTCACCTGGGGACAACTCATTTTCTCGAAGCAGTCGAATAGAAATGTTGTTCATTGGGGAGGATATCTGAGTTAAAAACAGAAAAATTACCAACAATTAATATCAAATCCGGTAGCATTAAAATTATTAATCTCTCTTCTCTCTTCTCTCTGTGTCCTCTGCGTTCTCTGCGGTAAAATCACCTGACGATGCAACCAGAAACGATATAATATCTCCGAATCCTTAAAGAATTCAGAGATACTTGCCGCACGAGTCGCGTAATTAATTTTAGTTGTCTGCTTGCGCCTCTGGTAATTTACGCGATCGCCTCAACGGGTGCAGCTACAAAGTTTTTCAGCACATCCGGCTGTTGAGTGAATGCCAAATATTTGGCGGTCATTTCTGGTGTCAGGAATTCGATCAGCAAATGGTTTTCTACCCAGAACTCAATCACATCAAAGAAAGATTCGCGATCGCAGCGGACAACCCGCCAACCTTCTCGCTTCCCAATCTGTTCAATTTCAGTTTGACTGCTAGGGACGGACACGGCGGCATGAGTTGCTGTCAATTGAGACGCTTGAGGATTGTGCATAAAACTGCACCCATCCGGCCCGGAACCCGGACTGATTTCCACTCCCGAAGGCAAGACTTCAATGGCTGTACCGTGTTCATCCATCGCGATGACCATGTAGCTGTTTGGATGAACTTGAAAGGGCACCGCTTGACCTTTGAGGACTTCTGCCAGGACTTGGGCGACGTGCTGGGGGTTTTGAGCGGAAACGGAAATGTGATGGATCATAAAACCTCTTTTGAGATCTGTAGTTGTGGACTAAATGGGAGTGTAATGACGCTGCCCTGAAAGCGACTTTGGAGATATAAGAAACTGTGTAGAGTTGTCCGGTGCACGTCCTGATGGACTACTACCAACATAGTAAGGCTCGCCCCTCTCCATCTTTTAGATTCTTGCGATTTTTTATAGATTCTTGCGGTGTTCGAGAATCATTTTTGGGGTGATACCCAACAATCGCTTGATGTGAACGCTCAAATGCGCTTGATTGGCAAATCCAACTTGTTGGGCAATTTCCGCGATCGACTCTTTTCCAGCTAGCAGTAAAATTTTTGCTCGTTCCACCCGACATCGAATCACAAATTGATGTGGTGTAAATCCAGTGGATTGCTTAAACAAGCGCGTAAAGTAGTGCGGGCTCAGATTGGCAATTGCCGCCAAATCTGCCAATCCTAACTCGCCACCGAGATTTGCTTCAATATACTCAATAACTTGACGCAGTATAGACCGAGGCAATCCATCCGTGTAGTCTTTAAATTCCAGTTTCCGTTTACCGTACTTTTGCAGTAAATGTACCGACAGCATTGCCGCTGCGGTTTCTGCATACAAGCGACTGCCCGCAGGATCTTGTTCGAGAACAGATTTAAGCGACAAACCAAGTTGATACACCAAAGGATCGGGCGTAGAAAAATGGGGCAATAGTTCGGTCTGAGTGAAATAGGCTGCATCGTCGATCGCACGGGCAACCAAAGAAGTATCTAGCCCAATCACAATCATCTCTCCTTCAGTGAACCAGCGAACGCTATGACCAATATTGGCAGGAACAACTACAATATCTCCAACATTGGTTGACTCGCTCTTAGAAATGCCATCGATCGATCGTTCTGACAGATTGGAACTTGTAAAGATACCAACGCCATCCAGCGGAATGCAAACTTCGGGAAGTTCGTAGGGTGACTGTTGCATAGTAATCACAGAGATTCCTTGCCACTGCGTTGTAAAACTGGTCAAGTGCGGTGGACGGGGAAACAGACTCACATACTCGCGGGGCGATCGAGCAATTGACGGTTGATGATGCTGCATGGCACATTTACCGTTCAGGACTATTCCAATTATATGCGACTGCTGTCCCGCCCCCTTTCGTCCGCCCTCACCGTGCTGTGCAAGTGCAGTTAAGCCCCTGCACAGCCTATTTTCAGCCAACCTTCTCCACCGTAAATCCAATTTCTTGCCCGTAGGATAGTTCCAGAGTATGACCGTCCGGGTCTCGCAAAAAAGCCCAATAGCCGATCGGATATCCAGAATCTTTTGGTTCATCAACCAGCACACCTTCTTGACGTGCGTTATCGCATAGAGAATCCATATATTCCCTACTCTTGCAACCAACCCCAAGGTGTGCCAGCGGAGACAAAACTGGATGTACAGAGTTTGTCTGAATCAGCACAATTACAAAAGGACGAGTGCCGTCAGAAAGCCATACCACAGCAACACCTGCTGCTGCATCAATCCGGCGGTGAACGACCTGCATCCCAGCATACTTCGAGTAGAATTCAATACTTTTCTCAACATCGGAAACTGGGAGTGCGATGTGAGTTAAACCTATATCAATCATTTGAAATTTCCTCCATGCTTTAGACTTAAAACTTTGCAAATACTCCTGGACGCAGCGGATGTTAGAAACCGTTTTTTTACAAAAACTTTTCGCTGTAGCCTTCATGTTAGGTGAAAAATCCGGTTTCTTTAGTCTTAATACGTAAGTCATGACAAAATGACTTCATAATGTTCGACTGTCGGAAATGGATCGTAAAAATGGTGCAATAAGGAACGCCACTTTTGATAATCTGGCGATTCTCGGAATCCCACAGTATGGTCTTCCAAACTTTGCCACCGCACCAACAAAATATAACGATTTGTGTTTTCTATGCAGCGTTGCAGCTCGTGAGATATATACCCCGGCATAGAAGATATAATACCTGAAGCTGTTTTGAAAGCAATTTCAAACTCAGCAGCCATATTAGCTTTAACATCAAGAATTGCAACTTCTAATATCATAGGTTTAAACAGCTATTTTGCTAATTCTAGCACCTCAACGAGGGTAACGTATTCACCGATAAAGTTGTTCGGCGTGCAGCATCTCTATCTAAGGGCACTTCTGCATAAATTTTTTCTCAATAGCAGCATTTTCTATCTGGTTCCGAAATATATCCAGCATTCCTATAACTTCTCTGTGTAACTCTAGATATTCATCCCTATCAAACACCGAATAATTTCCGTGTGCAATTTCGTTCCTTGTCTTCAAAAGCTTAGTATCAATTAATACCGACTTAGTAGAGTAGATTGAAAAATCAATTCCCAGAATATAAGTTATTTCCTTTAAAATTTCAGAAGATAGATTCGATGCAGTAGATATTACATCTTTAGGTAGGATACATCTCTGATTCAATTCGGAAATAAAGAAGTCACAAACAGGTATATACAATGATGGCTTATTTGTCTCTTTTGCTTCCTTAAGTTTTTCTTTCATCGCCAAAGCTAAAAAATTACTAGAAAGCTCCTGATAGGTAAGCTTTTTTGAGATTACATATTCTAGATAAGAGTTGGCTGCTAACTTAACAAAACCTTCCCAATGGGAATAGAGAATACATACTCCACTCCGCACTAATGCTTTATGTCTTTGATCGGAAACATTTTTTGCTTCTACCATAGATTTCATTTCTGAAAGTTCCTTTTTTCGCCAAGAAAGATCCGTAGCCAGTCTGTCACTTAATTCTTCTGCTGTTCGGATGCTCATAAAGGTGAAAATACCTTTCTGCCAAGCGGAATCAGATAGGGTAAGCGTCTGGCTGCATTCACTCCAGCTCCCGACCATTGTTTATAAATTGGATCTGACCAAATACATTTTATACGATTAGGTATTTGGTCGGTTGGAATCGGATTTTGATAGTTGTATCCAATTCCTAGTGCTACCACCTCATAGGCAGATAATAGAAAGCCTCCCAGGAATTTATCATTCTCCGATTTATATCGCTTGAAGCTATCGTCTCCCATAGCTTCATTAAGCATATTGAAAGTCACATCAAACGCTCTCTCTATGTGGCTGCTATCCAAATCTTTTTTCAGAGCCATTTCTCGCATTCTAGCGGTTAGGAACTCGCTGACATCACCACCTAACTTTTTAAGACTTTCATCATCTTGGTCAAAGAGAAGAATAAAACGCAATACTAATTCCATATCATACTGTTCTTCATAGAGTCGATCGCTCAAAGCAATGCAGCTTTTGAATGACTCGCGATCTGCCAGTGAACGCATCAAATTATACAAATCTTTATTCAACATTAAAAGAATGCAGTTTCTTACTTCTTGTGGTGTAGCAATTGAGCCTCCTGTATTGAGTCGCTGAAATAGCTCATATTTAATCATTTTGTCGCTTTCTTTTTCAACAATATTTACGGCTATTTTTGCTCGCTTTATCAATAGACGCTGTGCTTGAGTGAAAGAGTTATTTTTATCGTTTGGATCGTCCCATTTTTTTCCTTGTAATGAAGGCAAATAAGTAGTTTTTTGTAAAGCGATAAAAGATGTATCTGGCTCTTGATTCTCGGGCTTCAAAAGACCGACAAATTCATAGATGGTTGAGAGTCTCTGCAAACCATCGATCACATCCCAAATTCCATCATCTCTTTGACTAACAAAAATTGGTGGAATTGGTATGCCTAAAAGAATTGATTCTATAAAAGTTGATTTTTGATAATCAGACCACCGAAAAAACCTTTGAAAATCTGGGTGAATATCGATTTCATTATTTTCATAAAGGCTGATCCACTCGCCAATAGACATTGAGTAGCTATCTGTCCGAATTTCTTGCCTTGTTTTGTCAATTTCTTCTTGTAGAGGCATGGCTGAAACATTCCTAAGTATTATTATGTATAGCTATCATTGCAGGGCAATACATAGACATTATATCACTAGGCGATCATTTGAAGAAAGGAGACCCAGAAATAGTCAACTTTGTTGTCAAGACCATGCGAAATCAGATCTGCTGAAGTTTCCAGGTATTTTCTATTGTAAATTAGTGACACAACCTTCATACTGATTCGATCGTTACTGATTTATCGGCTGCACAGAAAAATCTTAAACATACGGACAACGGGGAGAAACTGATTGTTTGGGAGCGGAATTTCAAATTGCTCGATCGCCCGATAGCCAAATTTTGTGTAAAATGGCTCTCCTGCCAGCGTTGCGATCGTCTCCACATCCTTAAATCCAGCACGCTCAGCAGCCAGTTCAGAGGATTGCATAATTTGACTGCCAATTCCTTGACGCGCCCATACTGGATCGACAAAGAATGCCCGAATCTTTGCTGAGTCGCTGTCTGGGTTGAGCAGGCTGTCTTCTTGATTATTTTTGCCTGAATCACCTCCATAAAGCGTTTTTCGCTGGCTCCAACCACCGCAACCGACAATTTGGCGATCGCGCTCAGCAACAAAGTATGTTCGATCTTGAATCAGTTGACTGTCAACTCCAAAGACTGTGCCGATTGCACCTTCAATCTGCTCAGAAGTGTAGTAGTCTGCTTGCAAAGCTCTAGCAGAATCGGGAATTAAAGTTGTCAGCTTAGGAATATCTTTTAAGCTAGCTAATCGAATACAAAAATCCATTTCATATGGTGTCTGGTTAATTAACAGTGATTTGCAACGGTTCGTAGTGAGGACTTTATTCCTCAAATTATGCGGACTAAAGTCCTCACTACAAACCTTGTTTATTGTGGTCTTGGCTGCGGAGATTATATTATTCGGTGAGACTCGTGGAAGATTTGAATTTCAATCATACTTAAACTTCGATCGCCCGAATCGATTCCAACTCCCGTACAACAGGCAATCCCGATGCGACAAGTTCAGGCGGCACCTGATGGGTTTCCAGGTATTTTCCGTCGTGAATTACCTGCAGAACGTTCATCCGGTGAGGGCGGGTGTAATAGCGGTGGGTGGGTTCCGTCTTTTGCCGTTCTTGCAAGCTGTCCTTGGCAATTTTCTTGCGGAGTTTGACGATCGCATCCATGATTGCTTCCGGCCGCGGCGGACATCCGGGTAAATAAACATCTACCGGAATTAGCTTGTCCACACCGCGCACAACAGTCGGAGAATCTGCACTAAACATTCCGCCCGTAATCGTGCAAGCGCCCATAGCAATCGCGTATTTGGGCTCGGGCATTTGTTCGTAAAGCCGCACCAAAACCGGAGCGTACTTCATCGTAATTGTGCCGGCGGTAATCATCAAATCTGCCTGTCGGGGAGACATTCGGGGAAATACACCTAATCGATCCAAATCGAAGCGGGAAGCGAGCATGGCGCTAAACTCAATGAAGCAGCAAGCAGTGCCAAACATCAACGGATACAGGCTGGACATTTTTGCCCAGTTGTAAAGGTCATCTACTGTGGTGAAAATTACGTTTTCCGATAGCTGTTGCGTAACTTCGGGATAAGCAGCCGGATTGGCGATCGACAAATCTTCTGAAGCAATATCTCGTGTCATGTCAGGTGAATTCATGTTGACAAAACTCCTGGAACGATATAGCTGTTGGTTGTTCGTTGACACTCTAATTCTGGCATCGAATTCTAGCTCTCGCCACGAACTGTCAGATATCTTGATACTCGCGCACGATCTCATCTTCAAAACAGGCAATTTATCTTTGTAGCAGTTTAGTTCTGGGCTGATTCAACAGTTGACAGTTGACCGCTTGACAGTTGACAGTTTGAGAGCGAACTCTACCCTTAAGTTTGAGGATTGGAGTAATGAATAGTCCGATCTTAATTTCTCCGGATCGGGCGGGCGGGCTTTCAACCAATTCTTTCTGGTAAATTTCAAATTATCGATCGCCCTTTTCAATTTTATTAACTATCTTCGCCAACTTCTGACCAAAAAACGCGAGTAAGTGCGATCGCCCACCCCCAGCTTTCAACCTTAAACCAACACCGAATTCCTTACCCCCTCCCCCTTAACTAAACTTCTTGGCAGGCTATGATTGACGGTTGGGAGCTTTTCAGAATTTAAATGCTAAACACAACCAACATAATTTCCAGCCTGCTGCTATTTATCCCAGTTTCCATCGCCGGACACTTTCTCGGCTGGGAATCCTCCACAATCTTCATCACCTCCGCCCTAGCCATCGTCCCTTTAGCCGCCTGGATGGGTACGGCTACTGAAGAAATCGCCGTTGTCCTCGGCGCCAACTTGGGGGGTTTGCTGAATGCTACCTTCGGAAATGCCACGGAATTGATTATCGGCATCGTCGCCCTCAACGCCGGATTAATAGATGTTGTTAAGGCCAGCATCACCGGTTCAATTATCAGCAACTTGCTGCTGGTGATGGGATTTGCCATGCTGCTAGGCGGCTTGCGCTACAAAGAACAAGAATTTCAGCCAACAGTCGCGCGGTTGAATGCTTCGGCGATGAACTTAGCTGTGATTGCCATTTTGGTGCCGACGGCGGTTCAGGTTACCTCTAGGGGCATCCCTCCACAAACTATGCAAAATCTTTCTAGCGCTGTTGCTATAGTCCTGATTATTGTCTACGTGCTGACTCTGCTGTTTTCGATGAAAACCCACAGTTATCTTTACGATGTAGGGGTGGCAGAAGTCGAAGGTCTCGAAGAATTAGCCGAAAGTAACTTAGCACCAGAGAGTTCCGACCACAAGGTGAATCTACCGTTGTGGATTTCGGTACTGTTGGCCTGTACCGTCATGGTGGCGATCGAGTCAGAACTCCTGGTTGGTACTCTAGAAGAAGCGACGGCGCGTTTGGGGCTGACATCACTGTTTACCGGGGTGATTTTAGTGCCGATTATTGGCAATGCTGCCGAACACACGACGGCGGTGACGGTGGCGATGAAAAATAAAATGGATTTGTCGGTTTCTGTGGCTATGGGATCGAGCTTGCAAATTGCTTTGTTTGTTGCCCCGGTGTTGGTTTTGGTGGGTTATATCGTGGGCAAACCGATGGACTTGAACTTCAACCCGTTTGACCTCGTAGCGGTTACGGTGTCGGTGCTGATTGCGAATTCTATCAGTTCTGATGGCAAGTCTAACTGGCTCGAAGGTACTTTGCTCTTGGCTACTTATGCGGTTTTGGCGTTGGCGTTTTTCTTCCATCCGGTCATCGAAGGACTCGTTTAAAATTCTAGAGAAGGAAGATGGAAGAAGGAAGAGGGAAGATGGAAGATGGAAGATGGAAGATGGAAGATGGAAGAAGAAAGATGGAAGATGGAAGATGGAAGATGGAAGATGGAAGTTCTGCCTTATTCGCAATGTGCGGGATTTAACGGATAGAATTCTCGATCGCCCATCAGTTATGCCGTCATCGGGAAGAAGGAATTCCGAGGGAAGAAAGAAGAAGGAAGTTCGGCCTTATTCGCAATGTGCAGGATTTAACGAATGTAACTGATAGAAGAATTCCCGATTACCTATCAGTTATGCCGTCATCCGGAAGAGGGAAGAAAGCAAAAGGAAGGAAGACGGAAAAGGCATTAGGCAAATGTTTGTCCCCCCCTCTCCCCCTCTCCCCCTCTCCCCCTCTCTCTTTTATTTCTTCCTTCCAGAGTGCTCCGGAGCGATCGTACAATGGAAAGCGGAAAACGAGCTAGAGTTCACTTCGCTTGACTTTAGCGACGCGAAGGATTTAAATCAAGAGTGCTCATCAGTCTTGTACTGGGTGTGATACGATCGTCGCAGGTTGAAAATTGAGTATAACTAGACAACGTAAAAACTTAACTGGATTGTTGAGTACGCAGTCACACCGATCGGTGTTGCCGTCTAGGAAAACTCGCATTTGAACAAAAACCTGACTAGATCGAGACGATCGATCGAGTACGGTAGGGCATACCGGAATTTACGCTTGAGGAGAAGACACCTTTACTTGACCTGGAGTAATCCAGTCGCAAGCAAGTGACTTCGTTGAACCAAGAATCTCAGTCACAAGCAAGTGCTGAGAGTGCCAAAGTAAAACTTGATAGAGCAACCTCAATCAGGGTTATGTGGCTTCGTGAGTTATTGCCTCAATCCCAAATGCCCGAATCCCTCCGATCCAGCCAACTCTGGTAAATCCGCGTGCATCCACTGCGGGTCTGAACTTTTGTTGCAAGGTAGATATCGGCTAGTCGCGCCTCTCGGAGGCGGTGGCTTTGGCAGAACATTTGAAGTGGACGACAACGGCGCCCGAAGAGTGCTCAAAGTCCTGCTGAAAGAACATCCCAAAGCTGTAGAACTGTTTAAGCAAGAAGCCGACGTATTGGTCAGGCTGAGACATCCAGGTATTCCAAAGGTCGATCGCGACGGTTATTTTACATTTTCGCCAGCTCACAGCACAGAGTCTTTTCACTGTCTGGTGATGGAGAAAATTGCTGGGGCCAATTTGCAAGACTGGCTGAAACATCGGGGCCGCCCGATCAGTCAAGAACAAGCTCTGAACTGGCTCAAACAACTGTCGGAAATTTTAGACCAAGTTCACCGACTCAACTATTTTCATCGGGATATCAAGCCGCACAATATTATGTGCAAGCCGAACGGGCAGCTAGTGCTGATTGACTTCGGCACTGCTCGGGAAGTGTCGGCGACTTATTTCGCTAAGGTGGGCCAGGGGCAAAATGTCACTGGTATTGTTTCCCCTGGCTATACGCCGCCCGAACAAACTAATGGCAAGGCTGTTCCGCAGTCGGATTTTTTTGCTCTGGGGCGCACTTTTGTTTATTTGTTGACTGGGAAGCCACCGACTGCGTTCCCAGAGAACCCCCGCACGGGCAGATTAATGTGGCGCAAAGGAGCTCCTCAGGTTTCCGACCCCTTGGCTAATGTCATCGATTACCTGATGGCGCCTTTTCCCGGAAATCGACCTCAAAGTCCGCAGATGGTTTTGCAGTGCTTGGAGGAAATTAATCTTGACGGTGCGGAAACTCAGTTACCAACTCAGTTGCCGACGACGGGGCAAACTAAAATTCGCGGAACTTCCGGGGCGTCTGGGGCGACGAAGCAGACTTCCATCAACCGCCTCAAACCTCTGAATTCTGGTGGCTTGAACAAGCCGGAGCAAGAGGTTTTAGATTGGAAAAAGAAGTTGGTGGCGGGCGCTGCTGTTTTGATGCTGGGTATTGGCGCGTCTCAAATTTATGGTTCGATGCGTTACGGGGTGTTTCCGGCAAATCCGGTGTGGCTGCTTTCTAGTTTGCCTAGCAGTCAGTTTTTGCAAAGAAGTTTGGATAATGTCGGAAGTGTAAATGCGATCGCCCTGTCGCCGGACGGTCAAACTTTGGTCAGCGCCAGCTTTGGGACGATTAGAATTTGGAATCTGAAGACGGGACGCCTGGTGCGGACTCTGAATCCGGTGCATTCTAAACAATCGGTTAACACGCTAGCGGTGAGCCCAGACGGTCAAACTCTGGCCAGCGGCGGCAACGACAATAATGTGATTTTGTGGGATTTGAAGACGGGGCGGCGGGTGCGGACAATTCCTGCTCACAAAGCCCCTGTCAACGCGATCGCCTTCAGCAGCGACGGTCAAAATCTGGCTAGCGGCAGCGATGACAAAACTGTTCGCTTGTGGAATGTCAGAACCGGCAGCAGGTTGCTGACTTTGACCGGTCACATCGGAGCAGTAAACGCGATCGCTCTGAGCCGAGACGGTCAAACTCTCGCTAGTGGCAGTCAGGACAAGACTGTGCGTTTGTGGAATCTTGACACCGGAGAAGTCAGAAGAATTATCACCGGTCACGGGGGCGCCGTTAATGCTGTGGCTTTTAGCCCCAACGGTCAAGTTGTGGCTAGTGCTAGCAGCGACAATACGATCCGTTTGTCGAACGTGCAAGACGGGAGGCGGACTCGTACTTTTAAAGGGCATTCCAACTGGGTGAGGACGATCGCCTTTAGTCCCGACAGTCGCAGTTTGATTAGTGGGGGCGGAGATATTATAGTGTGGGATTTGAAGACGGGGAAAGAAAGAAACACTCTTTCTGGTCACGGCCAGTTTGTGAATTCTGTGGCTATTTCTAGAGATAACAAGACTTTGGTCAGCGGCAGTCCCGATCGCACGATTAAGATTTGGCGAATGCCATAATCAGTTGACAGTTGACAGTTGACAGTTGACAGTTGACAGTTGATTGAAGGAAGAGGGAAGAAGGAAGAAGGAAGAGGGAAGAAGGAAGAAGTAACAATGCCCAATTCCCAATTCCCAATTCCCAATTCCCAATTTTGAAATAATTTTCAAATAATCAAGAGTTTGAAATAATCAAGAGATTGTGCAAAGGGATTTGATATTATCCCAAAATGCCGCGCCCGTTTTTGGCAAATTCATCAACTGTTTGCTGCGACAATTCGTGAACGGCCATTGCTTGCAATACATCCAAAGGCAATGTTAAATGATGCGCGCCGGCTAATAAAGTCTTTACCGCCTCTTCCGGCGACTTAATGCTTGCTGCCAAAATCTCTGTATTCGTTCTCTTTAAAACATTTGCCATATCCTGCACTAAGGCAAAACCGTCTCCCAACAATCGGGTGGCACGATTCACGTAGGCGATCGCATATTTGGCGCCCGCTTCTGCGGCAACAACGGCCTGGGCTGCACTGTAAATAGCTGTCACCGCACAAGGAATTTCCGGCGACAAATGGGCTACTGCTTGGAAGCCGGCCGCCGTTGCTGGAACTTTCAAAACTGTTTGTTGCCCGATCGACTCAAAAGCGGCTTTTCCTTCTGCTACCATCCCATCAAAATCGGATGCGGTTAGCTGATAGTACACTTCCCCAGGAATCAGTTGTGCCAGTTGTTTTAGTGTCTCTTCAGGAGATAGCTCGCTTTTTGCCAAAAGTGTGGGATTAGTAGTAATTCCCGCTATCCACCCGAACTTGCTCGCCCGTATGGCTTCCGCTACAATTGCAGTATCAACATAAATCGCCATCGACTCTACACCTTCAGTTTCTTAATAATTTCCAGATTCTTGCTTTCAGCTTGAGAGCGATCGGAGTCAAATTAATTGTTAAGCTTCAACAATATCAGAATCTCGGAAATATTACTGTTAAGTAAATATAACAATTCAGTGATGTGCATCACTGGCAGTGTGTGAGTTAGGAATGCTTCAACAGTTGACAGTTGACAATTTGTAGGGGCGGTGCCCCCGTGCCCGCCCTCTTAACAGTTTAAGAGCGACCTCTACCTAGAAGGAAGAGGATTGGAGCAATCAATAGCCTGATTTTAATTTCTCCCGATCGGGCGGGCGGGGTTTCAACCAATTATGTCTGGTAATATCGTGCCTGCGATCGCGAGGGTAATGAAATTAGTTGGCAGGGAGGACTCGCATTCCTCACTCAAAACCTGAGCGCGGTTATTTTATCGGAAAATACGAGGTATTAATTCAACAGGACTTACCAAAAAAGAATAGGTTTCTGAGGGAAAGTGCATAAATGCTGTTGAAGATATCTTATAACCGAATTTAAAACTTTCAACTCTTTTGGTAACTGCGATTCTCTGGTACCAAAAAATTTACTTCCCAAATCCCGGATACAGATAAGTTTTATTTGTAGTTATGGTTATGTATCTAATCACTTAAGGAGGTGACTCAGAAATGACGGAAAAAGAAAATCAGCACACACAAATCAGCTTTGAGGCATCTTCTGAACCAGCCCAATCGGACAAAGCACCAGCAACTGCTGACGAATTCTCGGCAAATGTTCAGGCTGAAAATGCGTTTCAACTTATTCAAAATATCCAACAAGACACTTTAAAGGCTGTAGAACGTTTCTTGATGGTCAGCATAGATTGGAAGCTGTCAGAAATTTCTAAACGCAAGTAAGTTATGAAGTGCTACCGCAACGGGAAAGTTATGAGTTATGAGTTTAGTGGTAATTTTTGCTAGATTCACAAGTTACCACTCTGGGAATTAAATAATTTTAGTTCATTCTTTAAAAATCCCGTGTCTAGTGAGGACTAAAGTCCTCTTTTTAATGACTTAAATCTTAAACACAGCGCTGATGAGTTTTATTTGATGCCTTTAAACTGCCCCAAAAAAGTGGGTTTAGGACAGGTAACGCGCACTGGCCACAGCGCTTTGATGAGGGCAAAAAGTTTGTGTCAAATATAGGGATTTATACTAGGTTGGCGACATTTCCCGGAATCCGGGGATACCAAACCGCCTCTATCCCCTGTAGATAGGCATATCGGTGGTGAGGTTGCACCTGACAAATATAATGTGCAATTAACTGGGTTATTCTAGAGGTTATGCCAGTCGAGAGGTTTTGAGGGTGAGTCGAATTGTTGTTACTACAATTGGTTCTTTGGGCGACCTTCATCCTAAAATTGCGATCGCCCTGGAATTGCGAAAACGCGGTCATGATGTCGTGTTTGCAACCCACAAGGAATATCAAACCAAAATAGCAGCCTTGGGATTCGAGTTTCAGCGGATGCGGCCTGACAACAGCGCTCTCGACGATCCTCAAGAGATGGCGCGGATGATGGATTTACAAACAGGTTCGGAATATATCGTGCGAAAGTGGGTTTGTCCGAGTTTGCGCGAGACTTATGCGGACTTGATGAATTGCGCGAAAGATGCAGATTTGATTTTTGCAGGCGAAGGTGTTCTTGCGGCTAGATTAGTTGCAGAAAAATTGGGGATTCGATGGGCGTCAAGTGCGATGGCGCCGATTTCGTTTTTCTCTGTTTGCGATGCGTCGGTGTTACCTGTATTTCCATTGCTAGCTAAGTTGCGGGGGTTTGGATCGATCGCAAATCAAGGAGTTATTAATTTTGCCAAATTAGTCAGCAAGTCTTGGGGCGAACCTGTGCATCAATTCCGAGAGGAACTGGGATTGCCTCCTTTAAAAGGCAATCCGTTTATTGATGACAAGTTTTCACCGTATCTCGTACTTGCCCTGTTTCCCTCTGTTTTGGCAAAACTGCAACCGGATTGGCCGCCAAATACAGTTGTTGCAGGCTCGACATTTTACGATGGAAGTGACGGTGGAACGGAACTAGAACCAAAACTTAAGCAATTTTTGGATGCAGGGGAACCGCCAATTATTTTTACTTTGGGTTCAGCAGCAGTGATGGATCCGGGTAACTTTTATCGGGAAAGTATTCAAGCGGCTAAGTTGTTAAATCGTCGGGCAGTTTTGTTAATTGGTAAAAATGCACCTCCGGAAAATCTTTCTGAAGATATTCTGGCTGTTAGTTATGTTCCATATTCTCATATTTTTCCGCGTGCTAGCGCCGTAGTCCATCAGGGAGGGATTGGTACGACAGCTCAAGCACTGCGGGCCGGCAGCCCTACTCTGGTAATGCCCTACAGTCACGATCAACCGGACAATGCAGCGCGAGTGGAACGCTTGGGAACGTCGCGGAGTGTGGCGCGCAAAAGTTACACGGCTTTGCGGGCTGCGCGAGAGTTGAGGGAGTTGTTTGACAATCCTGGATATGCGGAAAAAGCGGCAGAATTGGGGCGGATTGTTGGGGCAGAAAATGGTGTTTTTGTTGCTTGTGATGAGATTGAAAAACTGCTGGGTTATTCTGTTGTTTGAGTGTGAAATTATTGTGGAATAATGTTGTTTTTGGTTTTATCTTCAGGTACGTTGTTGCGCTTTAGCGCTCTTTCTTATATCTAAGCGAAGAGCGCTGAAGCGCAACTACATACCTGGGAATTAGTGTTCTTTCCTGATATACGCGAAGAGCGCTGAAGCGCAACTACATACCTTGGAAGTAGTGTTCTTTCCTGATATACGCGAAGAGCGCTGAAGCGCAACTACATACCGAAGAGCGCTGAAGCGCAACTACATACCTTGGAAGCTGCGCTTTTTCCTGATATACGCGAAGAGCGCTGAAGCGCAACTACATACCTTGGAAAATGTCCTACTATTTAATATTTTCCGAACCAACGGCTTCGGAAATTGAATTAAATCCTTTTTCTTCTAACTTTTGCAGCAAGCCTGCCAAAATTCGGCGCACCATCCAAGGCCCTTCGTAAACCCAACCTGTGTAAACTTGAATTAAACTCGCACCTGCGGCAATTTTTTCCCAAGCATCTTCGGCGGTGAAAATGCCACCTACTCCAATTATTGGTAATTCGCCTTTGGTATATTGCCAGATAAATCTGATTACTTCTGTCGATCGCGCTTGTACTGGCCTTCCGCTAATTCCGCCCGCTTCTTCGCTGATGGATTTGCCTGTTTCTGGCAAGATTTGTGTTTTCAGTCCGTCGCGGCGGATGGTGGTGTTGGTGGCGATAATTCCTGCTAGTTGGTAGGTTTTTGCTAAGTCGAGGATGGATGCGATCGCCTCTGGTTCCAAATCCGGCGCAATCTTGACTAAAATTGGCTTGATTCCCCGATTTTCTTGTTGCAAAGTTTCCAAAATTGTGCTGAGCCCAGCAGCATCTTGGAGCGATCGCAATCCAGGCGTATTCGGAGAGGAAACGTTGACTACAAAATAGTCGCCCCAATCTTTGAGCAGCTTAAAACTCTCCAAATAATCGGCTGCTGCCAGCTCTAACGGTGTTACCTTAGATTTACCGAGATTGATGCCCAAAGGGAAAGGAGACTCAGGTATGGGGCGCGAGCCGTCTAATTTTAACTTTTTCTGTGCTTCCTGAAACCGGGCTGCCATTGCCGCGGCTCCTTGATTGTTAAATCCCATGCGGTTGAGGGCTGCACTGTCAGCATCTAAGCGAAATAAGCGAGGTTGGGGGTTTCCCGGCTGGGCTTGGCTGGTGACTGTACCGAGCTCGGCAAAGCCAAAGCCAAAATTTGCCCAAATGTCGGCAGCTACGCCATTTTTATCAAATCCTGCGGCTAAGCCGACAGGATTTTTAAAGCTCAGTCCCCACTTCGATTGTTCGAGGCGAGAATCTTGGACTCTCAAAGATTTCTGCAATCGCCAGAGCATTTGACTGGTGGCAGGATTAGACTGGGTTCGGGCTGCTATTTCTAGAACTTGAAGAGTGCGGTTGTGCAGCCACTCGGCATCGGTTTTCAATACCGAAAATAACAGCGGGCGCACACCTAATTGATAAATATCCAATGGCTTTTCCTGGGGCAATTGACAATTGATCGGGCCGGTCGATTTTAGATGCTAGATTTTAGATTTTAGATTTACAAGGGCAGATGAATCTGGGACATTCAATTTGGATCTAAAATTTTGGGTTCTTCACGACATAAGTGGGAAAGCAAGCATCCGTTTTTGGGTGGAATCTATAAAAATATTCAGGAGGAGACTGGGAAGGTGAGATTTTTACTTTTACGGAGATTGACCGGATCGACATTTTAGATTGAAGCATAATTTAGACGACTATATTATAGGTTGATTCTTTTCCATTTTAAATTTTGAAATTTTTAAGTTTGTAAGTTGAAATTGGACAAAGGTGCGGGGAATCTGGGACATGGGGCAGGAGCAAAGAGCGAAGGATTTAGACGAACAAATCGCGGGGCTGGAGCGCGTGCTCCAGACTCTCCGAGAAGAGGAGAATGTGGAAGTGCTGCTGGAGACGGCACTCGGTTATTTGCAAGCGGAATTTGACTGGCGCTTGATTTGGATCGGGTTGTACGATCGACAGGCGCATCGGTTGTTAGGGAAAGGCGGCATGACTCCTAACGGTGACTTGTCTTTTCTCAAACAGCGGTTTTCCCTGACTCCGGGGGATTTGCTGGAACAAGTGGTGATTCAGATCCGGCCCGTGGGAGTCCCGGATTTGCGATCGGAAAACAGAGCGGGAGAATGGCGCAAGGCGGCTCAGACTTACAATATTCAAGGCACGACTCTGTTTCCACTGCGCTACAAAGACCGCTGCTACGGCGTAATTTTGCTGGGAACAGACGTGTGGGGTTCTGCGCCAAATTCGGCAGAAAAAACGCAGTTGGCGATCGTATTTGGAGCGCTGGCAACTGCTCTTTATCAAATAGAAAAAGATTGGCAGCGACAACAGGTCAAACGCCCGGACGAGTCTCTGTTAGCGCTGATTTCGCAGTTGCGGGAATTGCGATCGCTCGACCAATATTTGCAAGCGGTAGTCGAACAAGCCCATGAATTTATTGAGCCGACGCGCACTAATGTTTATTGGTTCGAGCGAGAGCGGCGCTATTTTTGGCGCCGAGTTAGCAACCGCAAAATTGCTCCTGGTTTGGGCACGATCCGACCGGCTTCGGGCATTACTGTGCAAGACTTGGGCGAATTTTATCAGGCTTTAGCGGCGCAACAAATAGTTTGGATCGGTGAATCTCACAGTTCTCTAAAAACTGAGCTGACGGGGCGGTTGATGCAGCAAATCCGGGCTCGCTCTCTGTTGGCAGCGCCGATTGTTTTGGAAGGGGAATTGTTGGGATTTTTGGCAGTGGAAGCTGGCGAGCCGCGGATTTGGCAAGACAATGAAAAACAGTACCTGCGGGGAGCGGCGCAATTAGTGGCTCTGACGGCTCCTCTGTCGGAAATGGAGGAGAGGATTGAGCAAACACAGCTCGATCGAGATTTAACTGCCGGAATAGCTCGCGCCATCTACAGCGATGCTGACTGGGAGGCGACTTTGAAAAATACGGCGGAGCAGTTGTGCTCTCGGCTCAAATGCGAATACTTTTTGCTGTTGTTGTACAGGGAAGAACAAAATCGCTTTGAAATTGTCTCCCAAAATCTGCCGCGCAACCGCAGACAAGTGCCGTCGCCGCTCAACGCCCTTGATGCGGCTGATGTGGGGCTGGTACAAGAAAGCGGGGAACCTCTGGCGATCGAAAATTGGGAGGAAGACGGGCGGTTGGGCGCTTGGCGGGAAGTGCTGGCGGAAGCGGGGGTGCGATCGCTTTTGGCATCGAGCACTCGCACAAAACAGTCGGAGGCTGAAAACCCCAGTCGAAAATCGAAAATCGAACATCGAAAATCGATCGAGGGTTTGCTGGTTGTCGGGCACAGTGCAACTCGCACTTGGAGGCGATCCGAGCGAGAATTAGTTCGAGTAGTCAGCCAACAGTTAGGATTGATCCTGCACTCCTGGCAGCAGAGTTCGGAAATTGACAAATATCAGGAATTTGAGCGATCGATCAAATCGGGTTTGGCGCTGTTGCAGAATTCGGGCGAGCCGCAATCTCCACAACAGAAATTTGTTGCTTCGCCGAATATGTTCCCAGAGTTGCCGCTGCAAAAGCTCGATCGTCATTTTGCCGAACACGTTTCCCAGACAATTGCCTGTCCTTTAGTCGCAGTAATTACTTGGAATCCCGGCCACGAGGCTGCTTCAATCTCCGCCGCCGTAGCTGCCAATCCCGTATTTGCCCTGAATCCCGAGGCACTGATTCCTGTCCAAACAGACGCTTTGATCCAACAAACCCTGGCGGCAGGAGGCGTGCTGCAACAGAATATGAGCCAAGTGCCGCTGACAACGAAGCGGTGGCTGCGAAGTCCAGGAATTGGCGAAATTATGACAGTGGCGCTGCGGAGTGCCCCAGAACACGCTCCCCTGGGCATTGTGGTGGTGGCAGACGCTCCGGGCCGCCAGTGGTCGGAGTTATCCGTGAATTTACTGAGTTCGATGGCATCTCAGTTGGCTTGGCGGCGCAGGTATGTGGCAGTGCAATCGGCGCAGGAGTCGCAGCGATTGGATCTGGAGATGCTCAACTGGTACAAGCAGCGCCGTTTCGAGGATTTTTACCGGACTGTGGCAGCGGGCGTCAAGGAGTTGGGAGAGTTGAGCCAGTCCATTTTGCGATCGGCGAAGGAACAAAAGGATGCTCTGAAAACCTTGCGCTACCAACAGGTTTTGCGACAAATTGGCAATGCTTTGGGGTCAATTCATTTGGTGCTGAAACAGGAACAGTGGCGGCCGCAATTCGGACAAGATGCGGTGCCTGTGAGCGCTTGGCTGAGGCGATCGCTCGATCGCACGGCCCCCATGGTCAAACAGTCGGGAATCTTGCTAGAAGTGAACAGAGAGACCGCTGTGTCGCTGCCTGCGGGTCAGACTTTGGGAGTTCGCGGGGATGGAATCAAGCTAGATTTGATCCTGTGCGAATTGCTGGCGATGGCTTGCAGGCGATCCGGAGTTGGTGACAAGGTAGAGATTCGCTCTCAACTTTTGGGGGAAGATTGGCTAGAATTATCTGTGATTGATAATGGCGAGTGCGATCGACAGTTACTTGCCGGCTTCAACGGCGGTTTCCAGGGCGATATATTGGTCGTTACGTCAAATAGGTCGATCGTGCAAAATCTCTTAATTTGTCAGCGAGCAGTACGCTTAATGGGGGGAGACTTTTCCTTAGAAATATTAGAAAATAAGTTAATTGTCGCCCGTTTAGTCCTGCCGCTAGCCACAGCTTAAAATTCTATAGGAAGCAGCAAGGATAGGTCAGGTTCGTAGTGAGGACTTCAGTCCTTCTTCAGGTTCGTAGTGAGGACTTCAGTCCTTCTTCAGGTTCGTAGTGAGGACTTCAGTCCGTATCCCTAATACCAATTTTTTATGAGGCCCCATAGAATTCCGAAATCGGATCCCCCCCTAACCCCCCTTAATAAGGGGGGGACAAGATTCCGATCAAAGTCCCCCTTCTTAAGGGGGATTTAGGGGGATCTGGATATATGCAACGACCCATTAAATTGGTATAAGTATTCAATGAAATCCTCACCATTAAAACCTGCATCAAGAAATGGACGATTAACATCCAAAGTATTGAAAACCCTCTCCTTAAACCGAAGGACTAGCAGTTTCCACCACCTCAGATTTCGGGAAAAATCTTTCAGTAATCCAAGCAGTTAAAATATGAGAAAGCAATCCCATCGGCCCAGCAAACAAACACAAAGCCAAAGAATGAACAGTCCAAACACCCGTCCGCTGTCCTTCCAAATAAATCCAGCGTCCCACAAACAAATCCATCACTAAAAAATGAATCCATCCCGTAGCAGCCGCCGTTTCCTCCCCCAGAAACTTAGCAATATCTGCTAACTTAGGATTGGACAAAGCAGCCGCATTTTCTGGAGTCAAACTGCTACCAAACAAATATATGTACAAGACAGCGAGCACGGCAAACGGAATAAAGGAATTCATCACTTTGCGAGTGATTCCCCAGTTGGGTAATAAAATCATAATTGCCCAGAAAGGCAAAACGAAGACATTACCTACGTCGAAAATTAGTTCTGGCGTCATACTCGGCTGTTGGCTCCTGTAGATGAATGCAATAAATGATGTTAAGATTACTTTACACAATTTTTGCTAACATTTCTCAAAATCCGCCAGAAATACAAGATTTACACGTTCAGGTATGTAGTTGCGCTTCAGCGCTCTTTCCAGGTATGTAGTTGCGCTTCAGCGCTCTTTCATAAAAAATCCGATTCACAAATGAGACATAATTCCTAGATTTATCGGAAATGTAAGATTTACACGTGCAGGTATGTAGTTGCGCTTCAGCGCTCTTTCATATCTATAATCGAAGAGCGCTGAAGCGCAACTACGTACCTTAAAGACGGAAATTTCAAAGCTTAAATTTATGACAAAAAATTATAATAACAGGTATGTAGTTGCGGTTTAGCGCTCTTTCATATTTATAATCGAAGAGCGCTGAAGCGCAACAACGTACCTTAAGAACTAAAAGGTAAAACCCATGACAACAAATTATAATAACTTTTCCGATTGGTGCAAGTACAAAGATAATCTCTCTCCCGGCGCGAAACATACCGTAGAAATACTGTTGCAAATATCAGATACTACCGAGTGCGATCGAGCTAACGAAGTGCTTGCTAATACAACAGAAATAAATCTCAAACTTACTCAACTTACCGATATCAGTCCCCTGTCATCTTTCACTCAACTTACCAATCTCAATCTTAGTAGCAATCAACTATCTGACATCGCTCCCCTGAAATCTTTAACCAAACTGAAAACTCTGATAATAGATGTCAATCAAATATCAGATATCAGTCCGCTTTCCTCTCTCACAAATCTGACTAGACTCGTTCTCGATACCAATCAAATATCAGACATCAGTCCCCTGGCACCTCTAACTAATCTGATCGAACTTGTCTTGTTTGACAATAAAATTTCTGACATCACTCCGGTGAAAAATTTAACTAAGTTAAAAGCGCTGATTCTCTACAAAAATCAAATTTCCGATGTCGCTACTCTGTCAAATTTAACTAAACTTCAGACACTCTACCTTTACAAAAATCAAATATCTGATATCAGTCCGCTGGCTGCTTTAAAAAATCTTTCTACCTTGTTTCTGTTCGAGAATCAAATATCTGACTTAACTCCGCTGAAAGCTTTGACTAAATTAAACAAACTGGTTTTGTTTGAAAATAAAATATCTGATATTAGTGCTTTGGCAGATTTGACTAATTTAGTTGAGTTGAACCTTGGCAACAATCAAATTTCAGACATTACTCCGCTAAAAGCCTTAACTAATTTGACTCAACTTTATTTGTTCAACAATCCGATTGCTGATATCAGCGCGGTGCAAGCTTTGAATAATTTGTTTGTACTCGACTTGTACAACAATCAAATCTCTGATATCAGTGCGCTGCAATCTTTGCAAAAGCTAACGACGCTTGACTTGCGCGGAAATTCGATCGCAAATAAGATTTGTCCGGTGACTCCTGAATCTATCTGTCGGTTTTAATTGTTAAGGCCGTGGCGAAATCTGGGTGTGTGTGATAAGCTATCGAACGTCGGTATCAGGAGAAAGTTATGAGCGGACACGATGCTTTGATGTTAGGAATGCTGTTGTTGCCCGGTTTGGCTTTGTCGATCGCAGTTATGGGCGCTTTTGCCGCTGGTGGATAAGGTGTTCGATCGTTCGGACTTTAGTCCTATTCTAAACGCTCGGAGGACTAAAGTCCTTACTACAAACCTGCGCTTTTGCCGCTGGTGGATAAGGTGTTCGATCGTTCGGACTTTAGTCCTATTCTAAACGCTCGGAGGACTAAAGTCCTTACTACAAACCTGCGCTTTTGCCGCTGGTGGATAAGGTGTTCGATCG